>JBNGDZ010000123.1:0-10715 GCA_049975765.1 Armatimonadota bacterium | reverse complement strand
CCCCAGCGCGTGCTCGGCAGGCTCCCGGAGGTGTGGGACCGCCGCCCCGATGCCCGCCACCTGGGCCTGCATCCCCGCGGCGATCGCGCCCCCCACGACGCGGCCGGACGCGTCCAGCGCCTGGCCGGTCGTACAGGTGCCGAGCGTGATGACCACCGCCGGCCCCCCGTGAAGCACCCAGGCACCCTCGGCCGCCGCCAGCCGGTCTTGCCCGAACTCGGCCGGATCGTAGTACCGGACCTCCATCCGCGCCTGCAACTCCCGGCCCATCAGCGCGACGTCCGCTCCGGTGGCCTCCGTCAGCGCCGCCACCGTCTCGTCCGCGGCTGAGGGTCTGCTGCTCACCAGCGCTGCCCGCAGACAGTCCGACGGCACGAGTCCGGCGGACTGGAGCGTCTCCCGGACCACCGCCGCTCCGGCGGCCAGTTCCCCTATCCCCACGCGTCCCTCGGCGATCCAGTCCGCACCATCGTGCGCCGCCCAGTGGAGGGCGGTGTTGCCCGCGTCCACATACAGACGCCATCGCTCGGAGGTCATGTCATCTCCATCAGTCGCGCCTCGAAGCGGTTCTGATCCGCCTCGTCTCGGTGCGCCTTGATGACGGCGGCGGTGCGAGCATGATGCCCCGAGTACGACACCAGCGTGGGCCGCGATCCCACCAGATGATCGCCCTGGCTGTGGCTGTGCCCGCCCAGGATCAGGTCGATCTCCGGGCACAGCTCGGCCAGCGCCAGGTCATCCTCCGGCCCGCGGTGGCTCAGTGCCACCAGCCACTGCACCTCGCCCCGGAGGGCCTCGACGGCCTCGCGCGCGGCCCTTCGCCAGTCCACGAAGCGCAGGTCCGAGAGGCGCTCCCAGATGCTGCCGGGCTCGACCATCGTTGGCGCCAGCCCGAACAGGCCCACTGAGACGTCACCGCGCTGCAGGACCACCCAGCGCCGGATGTGCCCCATCCCGCCCTCGCGGGGCAGGACGTTCGCGCACAGCACGGGGAAGCCCGCCTGGCGGGTCTTGTGGAGCATCCCGCGCTTGCGGAAGAAGTACTCCCGGTTGCCCACCGCCATGGCGTCATAGCCGGCGGCGCTCATCAGCTCCAGCACAGGCTCGACCGGCCGCACGTAGAGGTTGCCGGCGGCGATGGCGTCGCCGCTGTCAAGCAGCAGCCCGCCGCTCTCGTCGCGCATGAAGCGCAGCGCCTCAGCGCGCGGCGCGTCCAGGCGGTTGTGCAGGTCGGACGTATGAACGATCGTCAGAGCCATCGGCGCCGTCAGACCAGCCCGGCCTTCGTGAGGTCCTGGATGTCGAGCATCCCTACCGCGCGGCCCTCGTCATCGACCACCGGCATGTTGTCAAACTCGCGCTCGTCCATGAGGTTGAGGGCCTCGATGGCCATGGTGCCCACCCGGGCCACGGTCGGCGTGGTGGTCATGACATCCGCGATGGGCCCGCGCATGACCGCATCGCGGTCGGTCTGCCTCTGCATCACGCGGCGGAAGTCCCCGTCGGTGAACAGGCCGCGCAGCATGCCGTCGCCGTCGACGATGGACACCGCCCCCCGGACGGCGGCGTTGGTCATGGCCAGCAGCGCCTCCTCCACGCTGGCGTCCACGCCCACGACCGGGTTGTCCTCGCCCCCGTGCATGAGGTCCTCGACCCTCAGCAGCACGCGCTTGCCGAGCTGCCCGCCCGGGTGGGTCTGCCCGAAGTCCTCCGCCGAGAAGCCCCTGGCGCGCATCAGCGCCATGGCCAGGGCGTCGCCGAGGGCCTGCTCGGCGATGGCGCTGGAGGTGGGCACCAGGTTCAGGGGACAGGCCTCGCGCTCAACGGAGGCGTCGAGGAGCACGTCGGCGGCGCGGCCCACGGTGGAGTCGGCCTCCCCGCAGATGGCGATGATGTCCGCGCCGCGGCGGGTGATGATGGGCAGCAGCCGCACGAGCTCCTCCGTCTCCCCGGAGTTGGTGATGAGGATGGCGACATCCTGGTCGTTGACCATCCCCAGGTCGCCGTGCACGGCCTCGGCGGCGTGCATGAAGTAGGCCGGCGTCCCGGTGCTGGCGAGAGTCGCCGCCAACTTACGCCCCACCGCCCCGGACTTGCCGATGCCGCAGACGATGGCGCGCCCGGGCATCTCAAGCAGCAGCTCCACGGCCCGCACCAGCCGCTCGTCGAGCCGGTCCCGGATGCACTCGATGGCCCGGCTCTCGATCTCGAGCGTCTCGCGAGCCTGCTGCAGTACCGCCTCAGCGTCGATCATCATGGTCATTGCCTCAGATGGTGTGCACGGCCCGGCGGACGGCCAGAAGCGTCTTGAGGATCTCCCGCACGTCCTCCAGGGGAATCATGTTCGGCCCGTCGCACGGCGCCGTGTCCGGCGCCGGATGCACCTCCATGAAAACGGCGTCAACGCCCACGGCCACCGCCGCACGTGCCAGCGGTGCCGCGAACTGCCGCTGCCCACTGGACTCCCCGGCCCCGCCGCCGGGAAGCTGCACCGAGTGCGTGCAGTCGAAGACCACCGGGTGCCCCAAGCCGCGCATGATCTGCAACGCCCGCATGTCCACCACCAGGTTGTGATAGCCGAAGCTGCTACCGCGCTCGGTCACCATTACGTTCCGGTTGCCCGTGGAGGTCACCTTGGCAATGGCGTGCTCCATGTCCTCCGGCGCCATGAACTGCCCCTTCTTGATGTTCACGGGAAGCCCCGTCTCCCCCGCGGCCACCAGCAGGTCCGTCTGGCGGCACAGGAATGCCGGGATCTGCAGCACGTCCAGGGCCTGCATCGCCATCGGCACCTGCAGGGTCTCGTGCACGTCCGAGAGCACCGGGATCTCAAGCTCCTCACGCAGCCGCGCGAGCACTTCCAGCCCCTTCTGCCACCCCGGGCCGCGTTCGGAGTCGACGGAGGTCCGATTCGCCTTGTCATAGGAGGCCTTGAAGACGAAGGGCACCTTCAGGTCGGCGCACAGCTCCGCCAGTTCCTCCGCGATATGCTCGGTGGTGTCGTAGTCCTCCACCAGGCACGGGCCGGCGATGATAGCGAGGCTCCGCTCCCCGATGACGCAGCCCGGCTCCCGGATGGCTATGGCCCTCACGTCACGCATCGCTCTCTCTCCTCGCGAGCAGCTCCCGCACCCGCGCCAGGTCCTCCGGGGTGTCCACGCCGATCGGCGAGTAGTCCACCTCGACCACCCGAATGCGCCGGCCGGCCTCGAGGACCCGAAGCTGCTCGAGGCTCTCGGTCCGCTCCAGCAGCGACGGTGGCTGCCGGGCGTACCACAGGAGCATGGCGCGGCGGTAGACGTAGAGCCCGATGTGCTTGAGAGGCATCAGGCCCGAGTCCGGGTGCCGCCGCGGCGCGTCGGGCTGCTCGGCGCCGGGGTCGAGGCGGAAGTGCGGGATGGGCGACCGGGAGAAGTAGAGCGCCCAGCCGTCGGCGTCAGTCACCACCTTGACGGCCGCCGGGTCCAGGTGCTCCTCCAGCGTCTCGATGGGCGTTGCGATGGTCCCCATCTGAAGCTGTGGATCGTCCAGGAAAGGCTCCACGGCGGCGTCGATGGCCTCCGGCTCGATCATGGGCTCATCGCCCTGCACGTTGCAGATGATGTCGCAGTCGCGCCGCCCCGCCACCTCCGCCAGCCGGTCGGTGCCGGAGCGGTGCTCGGGGCTGGTCATCTCCACCCGGCCGCCGAACGCCAGCACCGCCTCCCGCACGCGCTCGTCGTCGGTGGCCACCAGGACCTCGTCGAGCAGCTCCGCCTGGCGGCAGCGCTCATAGACGCGCTGGATCATGGGCTTGCCCGCCAGGTCCAGGAGGACCTTACCGGGCAGGCGCGTGGATGCGTAGTGCGCCGGGATCATGCCGATGACGGATGCCGGGGACATCGCGGACCTCCCGGTCTCATTGCTCGGGCACCAGCAGATTCGTGAGCGCGCGAAAGCCGGCGTAAATGGGCACGGCCACGATGGCGCTGTAAGGGGCGGCGATGGCGGTCCTCAGCAACCACGGGGTGGGGCTGGGCGGAGCGGAGAAGAGCATCCGCACCAGCTCCACCAGTGGAGCCGCCACCAGCACCACCAGGACGGCCACCAGCATCCGCTCGGCCAGCAGCGTGCCCCGCATCACCCCCACGGCGACGCCCAGGCCCATGTAGGCCACCAGCGCACCGCCCAGCCAGGCGCCCTCCGCCCCGCCGAGCAGCAGCGCACCCACCAGGCCGCCGAAGCAGCCGGCCACCGGTCCGGCGCTGAGCGCGATGCTCACCACCGCCGCGGCCACGACCTCCGGGCCCTGGTCCCGAACCAGCAGCCAGCCCGGCCAGGTCCGCTGGACGGCCACCGTCAGCACCAGCAGGATGGTGTACGCGATGTAGAGCACGTCGTCAACAGTCCTCTGTGCCGACCGCTATCCCTGCTTGCCTTTGCGGGCCACGCGCACGAAGTTCAGGTGGTCGAAGTCCGCGTAGGGCCGCAGGTAGGCGACGATGGTCAGGGGGTTGGTCGGTGAGCTCTGCACCCGCTCCACCACGCCGATAGGCAGCCCCTTCGGATAGACCCCTCCAAGACCCGAGCTGATGACCGTGTCCCCCACCTGCACATGCGCGCCGGGACGGAGCTTGCTGAGCATCAGGACCTGCTCCCCGCGGGCCGCCTCCGGCGCCGGATAGACCATCCCATGGTCGCCGTCGGCTCGCAGTATCTTGGCGGCCACCGCGCTCTGGGGGTCCGTCAGCAGGACCACCTGTCCGCGCTGCCCCTCCGCCTCGATCACCCGGCCGACCAGCCCCGCATCGGTCTTGACGATGTTCCCCGTCTCCAGCTCCCGGTTGGCCTCGATGGTGATTCTCTTGCGGTGTGGGCCTGAGGCCCAGTCGATGACGCGCGCGGCCGTCCAGTCGGGCGAACTCAGCCCGTCCCAGCCCAGCTTCCTCTTCAGGTCGCGGTTCTCATGGTAGTAGGTCTTCATCCACAGCTTCTCGGCCTCAAGCTCCGCCACACGGCGCCGCAGCTCCTGATTCTCGCGCACCAGGGCGCGACCCCGCCAGGCAGCGGTCGCCACGCTCTCCGTCAGCTCTCCACCCCTGACCAGTGCTGACTGCACCGGCCAGACCGCTGCGTGCGCGACACGCTCCGGGAGGCTCAGGCGGCCGGCACTGTGGGCCTGATGCTGCGCGACCGTCATCGCGATGGCCACCACGGCCATCAGCGCGATCGGCCCCCAGCTGTACTGGTGGCGCGGTGGGTAGGGTCGCCGCAATCTGGTCACCTGCGCATCGGGAATCCGTCGAGTTCGTCGAGATAGCGGGCTGTCCCCATCACCACAGCCGTGAGCGGGTCCTCGGCCACGTAGACGGGCACATCGGTCTCGGCGCTGATGAGCTGATCGAGGCCGCGCAGCAGGGCCACGCCGCCGGCCAGCACGATGCCCCGGTTCATGACGTCCGCCGCCAGCTCCGGCGGCGTCTCATCAAGGGCCTCCTTCACCAGCTCCACGATGATGCCGAGGGGCTCGCGGATGGCCTCCCGCACCTGCTGGGAGGTCAGCCGGACGCTCTTGGGCAGGCCTGAGATGAGGTCCTTGCCCCGGATCATCATCTCCTGCTCCTCAGCGAGGGGGAAGGCGGAGCCGATCTTGATCTTGATCTCCTCCGCGGTGCTCTCGCCGATGTAGAGGCTGAGCTCGTGCCGGACGTATGTTGCGATGGCCTCGTCCATCTCCTCGCCGGCCACCCGGACCGACCGCTCGGTGCAGATCCCGCCCAGGGAGATGACCGCCACCTCGGTAGTTCCCCCTCCGATGTCCACGATCATGCTGCCGACCGGATCGCCGACCGGCATGCCCGCGCCGATGGCCGCGGCCATGGGCTCGTCGATCACCAGCGCCGACCACGCCCCGGCCTTCCGGGCCGCCTCCTCCACGGCGCGACGCTCGACCTCCGTGATCCCCGAGGGGACCCCTATCACCACCCGGGGATGCTCCCACAGTCGCCTGCCGAGCACCTTGTCGATGAACTGCTGCAGCATGGCCTCGGTGGTGTCGAAGTCCGCGATCACCCCGTCCCGGAGCGGCCGCACCGCGCGTATCTGCGTCGGCGTGCGACCCACCATGCGCTTGGCGTCCTCCCCCACCGCGAGCATGCGGCCATTGGTGGTATCAACCGCCACGACGGAGGGCTCGCGGAGCATGATGCCTCGACCCTTGACGTGCACCAGCGTGTTCGCGGTGCCCAGGTCTATGCCCATGTCCCGCGAGAAGCGGCCCACCAGGCGCCCCAGGTGGCGAGTGAGGCCCGTGAATGTCCTGCGCGTAAGCATGACGCCTCCGGGCCGCATCACGCTCTCCCCTCTCTCGCCCCGCGGCGACCTTCCGTCAGGCTCTGCAAGCTCCGGTGGAATGTCGGAGTGCTCATGTGTCGTCAAGGTCCCCGTACACCCCTCGGCCCCCTCGTCTGGCGGGAGCCTCCCAGGCTCAATCTCTGCAGCATCTCCCACGTCAGGCTCAGCGGCAGTCCCACAACAGTGAAGTAGCAGCCATGGATCTCGCGCACGAGCAGCGCGCCGCGGCCCTGGATGCCGTAGGCCCCGGCCTTATCCATGGGCTCCCCGGTGTTCACGTACCGCTCAATCTCATTCTCAGACAGGTCTCGGAAGATCACCCGCGTGCGCGACCGGTCCTCCACCAGCACCCGCGCCGTCCCGCCGCGGCCCAACGCCACAGCGACGGCGGTGATCACCTCATGCTCCCGGCCCGACAGCGCCCGGAGCATCTCCCGCGCCTCTTCCGCATCAGCCGGCTTGCCCAAGAGCCTTCCATCCAGTACCACGACGGTGTCGGCGCCCAGCACCACTCGGCCCGGCACGTCGGAGGCCACGCTCATGGCCTTCCGGCGCGCGTGTCGGACCGCGACATCCCCCGGGGTGAGGCCGGGCGCCTCGGCGTCCTCTGCTGCATCCGAGACCTTGATCTCGAAGTCCAGCCCCACCTGCCTCAGCAGCTCGCTGCGCCGCGGAGAGGCCGAGGCCAGAACCAGCGGCCTCTCAAGCGCCTCCGCCAGCGCGGAACTCCGCTGCTCCTCGTTGCTTTCCTGCAACTGCTCCATCAGGATCGGGGCGCCATCCAGTCGCCCATTAACATCGAAGCGGGCGCCGCCGGGGCGCCACGCCGTACTGTCATCCTCTGGTGCGCACGTGGACGGCGCCTCACAGCCGACCTGAGCGAATGATCGAGATCAGCAGCCACACACCCAGCACCATGCCCACAACCACATAGGCGATGGAGAGCAGCCGCCCCGGCCCCGCCGACACCAGCGGCGCCGTCTCGCTCGTGAAGATGATGGCCGAGGCCAGGATGATGGCCCCCACAACCACCGCGAACGACAGGCGGTTGATCATGGTGTCGAATCGGTGCATCATCTTCTCCACACCGGTCGGCCGCAGCTTCAGCGTCAGTCCGCCCGCCAGGCCCTGCGCCAGCACGTTGCTTACCTGCCTGGGCAGGCGCATGGAGTAGCGACGCAGCATCCGCACCGCGTCCAGGATCTCGGACACCACGTGCTGGGGCGTGAACCAGTCGCGATAGACGATCCGCGCGATGTTGCTGGCGGCCTCATCGAACTCGAAGTCCGGATTGAGGCCGATACACACCCCCTCGGTGACGCCCAGCGCGCGTGTAAGCTGCGGGAAGATGGCCGGCATCCGAATGCGATGCTCGAAGATGATGCCCATGATCTCCTCGAGCATGTCCCCGAGCTCGCCGGCGGCCGACAGCCGCTGGCCGTAGTGGCTGATCAGCCCCTCCATGTCCGCCTCCAGATCCTGGAGATTCGTCTCATCGCTGATGGTGCCGATCACGATGAGCTGGTCGAAGACGGCCTGGGCGTCCCGGTCGATGACCGCCAGCAGCAGGCGGATGAAGGCATCGCGCATCCGCTTGCCCATCTGCCCCACATTCCCGCAGTCCAGGAAGGCGATTCTGCCGTCCGCCGTGTAGCGCAGGTTCCCCGGGTGCGGATCTGCGTGGAAGTAGCCGTCGTAGAAGATCTGGCGCAGCATCAGCTCCGCGAAGTCGTCGGCCAGCTTGCGGACATCGACGTCTGCCGCCTCCAGGGCCTCCAGGTCGTCCAGGCGAATGCCCTCGATCCACTCGAAGGTGATCACGCGCCGGCGAGTGACCGACCAGTAGACGCGGGGCACCTTTGCGCGCTCGTCGGCAAGCAGGTTCTCCCGAAGTGTCTCCGTGGAGCGGGCCTCGGTGAGGAAGTTGAGCTCGTCGCGGAGGGTGTGCGCGAACTCCTCGGCGACGTCGGCCACGTTATGCTGGCGGCACCACTCGCTGTAGCGCTCCGCGCGTCGCGCCCCTCGCACCAGAATGTCAAGGTCCGTCTCCACCTGTGTCTCGATGCCCGGCTTCTGAACCTTCACGGCGACCTGCTCGCCGCTGCGCGTTACCGCGCGATGTACCTGGCTCAGCGACGCGGAGGCCACCGGCTTGGGATCGAACTCCAAGAACAGCTCGTCCAGCGGCT
This sequence comes from Armatimonadota bacterium, assembly GCA_049975765.1. Taxonomy (GTDB): domain Bacteria; phylum Armatimonadota; class Zipacnadia; order Zipacnadales; family UBA5352; genus JAYENL01. The sequence continues at coordinate 2,193 of JBNGDZ010000123.1, read as the reverse complement.
GGTCCAGCTCCTCCTCCACCACCCGCCGGATCTCGTCGAACCCGACCGGCGGCACGCCCTCCTGCAACTTGCGCAGCTCACGGGCGTAGGCCAGAGGCAGGATGTCGGTGCGGGCGCTCAGCGCCTGGCCGAGCTTGATGGCCGTGGCCCCAAGCTCCTCGAACATCATGCGCAGACGCACAGCCGGGTCGATGGCGGCCTTGTCGATCTCGTCGCGGCGCTTCCATCGCGCGGGCAGCAGGCGCTCCAGGCCCGCCATCTGAACGAAGGACCCGAAGCCGAAACGGACCAGCACGCTGCCCACCTGCCGGGCGCGCCGCATCCAGTTGCCGGCGCGGCGATGGATGCTCAGAAGGCCCAGGTCAGGTGACGACATTGATCCTGCTCCCGCACTTGGGACAGGTTGCATCCTCGGTCAGCCTGCTGACAGTGCTGTAGCCCTGGCGCCGCACCACGACCTCCCCGCACTCGGGGCAGAGGGTATCGCCGCCACCATCAACCATCACGTTGCCCACATAGACGTAGTGGAGGCTCTCCCGAGCGATCTCCGCCGCGCGCTGAATGCGCTCTGTGGGGGTGGGAGGCGCCGTGAACTTGTAGGCCGGCCGGTACCGCGAGAGGTGCAGGGGCAGGTCCGGCGAGACGCCCGCCGCCCACTCCACCAGCCGTCGAACATCCTCCTCGGAGTCGTTCTCGTCGGTCACCAGCAGATTCGTGATCTCGACCGCACACCGGTCGATCGACAGCTCCACTGTCCGCCGCGCCCGCTCTCCCGAGCGGATTCCGCACAGCTTGCGATAGAAGGCATCATCCATGGACTTTATGTCAACGTTCATGGCGTCGATCAACGGGAGCAGCTCCTCCAGCGGCTCCTGCTGGATCAGCCCGTTGGTGACCAGGACGTTCTTGAGCCCCTCCTCGTGAGCGAGCTGAGCGGTGTCGCGGACGTACTCATACCAGATAATGGGCTCGTTGTAGGTGTAGGCGATGCCGATGTTGCCGCGGTCCCGGGCGTCAAGGGCGCTCTGCACAGCCTCCTCCGGCCGCAGCGTTTGCGTCGCCGGCTGTCCCTGCGAGATCGTGTAGTTCTGGCAGAACTCGCAGGTCAGATTGCACCCGAAGGTGCCCAGCGACAGGATCATGCTGCCGGGATGGAAGTGATACAGCGGCTTCTTCTCGATGGGGTCCATCGCCGCCGAGGTCACCTGGGCGTAGTTGATCGTCCGGAGGGTGCCCCCCACGTTCTTGCGCACCCGGCAGATGCCCACCCGGCCCTGGGCGATCCGGCAGTCCTGGGGGCACAGCAGACAGTGCACCCGCTCCTCGTCTGCCTCCCACCAGTCGGCCTCTTTGACCACCGTCCCGGTTGGCTGGTCGTCGGCCATCCCCGTCGCTCCTCCCCGTCCCGTCGGTTACTGCTGCGCGTAGTCCAGCATCTCGGGCTCGCCCTGGACATCCTCGACCAGGGCCTGCACCCGCTCTATCTGCTCCGCGGAGCCCGCAGCCATGATCCAGGCCGCACCCTCGGCGCCCATGACGCCGCCGGCGGCGATCTGCATGGCGTCGGCCCCGGTCAGCAGCCTGATGGCCTCCAGCTCCGTGCAGATCTGTGCGGGGACCACCCACAGGCTCGGCCCCCCCAGCAACTCGCCGGCCTCGCTCAGCCTGGCCGAGGCCTCCAGCAGGTTCCCCGCTACCTGCTTCTCCAGCCCGCAGGGGGCGACGAAATGCACGTGCTTGCCGTGGCACACTCCCAGGTACTTGCTCACCGTCCCGCCGCTGGGAGCACCGATGAGCACGCCCACCAGCCCCCGCTGGTAGTCCAGGGCGTTGGCGGACTTGATGACCACATCGCCGGCCTTCAGCTCATCGACGATAGTCTCCGGATCTGCGCTCTCGTCGAGCCGACCGTCACGGAAGATCATCTCCGGCAGTTCGGCGCTGAGCATGTCGCCCCGCTGGGGATGGCCGGCGGGCAGCGTGCGGCCGGTCACGAACCGGCAGCGGTCGATCTGCTCCCCCAGCAGCTCCTCCAGCACGTAGCCCGACGTCGTGCTGCGAGTCACCACCACGATGCCATCCTCCATGGCGCGGCGCACGCAGGGCAAAGCCGCCACACCCCTCCCGATCAGGCGCTTGCCCTCCGCCACCGTCAACGAGAACGTGTGATAGGCCTCCGCCACCATCGTCGCC
>JBNGDZ010000122.1:3196-10725 GCA_049975765.1 Armatimonadota bacterium | reverse complement strand
GCCCGGCGTCACGCAGCAGTTCGAACGCAGCACGGAGATCGTGAAGGTCGGGGAGGCCTCCGCCCGCTACTCGGCCACCAGCACTCGCGGTGACAGCGCCGGCTGGTCGGCGCGCGGCAGGCGCTTCGCCGAGACCCTGGACCTCACCGGATACCGCGGCATCGGCGTGTGGGTGCACGGGGACGCCGGGGGCCAGAGCATCAAGTTCCAGCTCCGCGACACCGAGGGCCGCTGGCACGACATGGTGCGCCGGGTGGACTTCGCGGGCTGGCGCTACCTGGAGTTCGACCTGACCGGAGCCGACCTCGACCTCTCGGCCATCGAGTACCTCATCATCTACTACAACGGCATCCCCGCCGGCCGGACGGTGACCTGTTTCGTGGACGACGTCCGCGCACTGCCTGTGGTGGAGGCCGTGCGCGGCCCGTCTCTGGCCATCGGGGACCAGCGTGTGACCTTCCCGGTGAGGCTGGCCGCAGGGGATCGCCTCCGCTGGGACGGCGGGCGGCGCTGCGTGGTCCGGCGCTCCGTAGAAGGCCAGTACGAGAGCGTGCCGGTGCAGGGGAGCCTCCCGAGACTGGAGCCCGGCGTCACGCCCGTCACGCTCGGCGTGGAGGAGGCCGGAGAGGGCTTCCGGATGGACGTAGGGCTTCTGAAGGACTACGGGGAGTGAGGCCGGGCTGGGGCCCTCAGCCCACGCAACGGTGACCGAAAGAGGGCTTCGGGCCCCCAGCTTCTCAGGGAGGGAAAGTAGGAGCGCGCCTCCCGCCCGGGGCTGGTGCACGGCAGAGCGGGCGAGCGCCCGCCGTTCCAGGTGAGGGGCAGCAGGGGTGGCTTCCGCGCCCGCCCCGGTGGCTCGTACGGGAAGGCGGCGGAGGCCCGGCGGTATCTCAGATTGCGGGAGACACAATCGCCGAGCCGTCTGGAGGGGCCGGTCTCCGCCCGGCCCGATGGTTCATTGCCGTCCCTCACGCCGCCACCGTTTGCTGTCGCTCAGGCGAACCACAGCAGGTAGCGCCTGGCGACCTCCTCGTTGAAGGCCCCCACGATGCCCCAGATGCCGCCGGCGATCAGGAAGTGGCCGATCGCCAGGCCCAGAAAGACCGGCGTCAGGTTCCGGTAGGTCTGGGCGCCGCCAATGCGCAGGATCATGGACTTGGCAAGCCATGCCACAAAGATCGGGAACCAGATGGGGTGCCCGAAGGTGCCCGCGAGGGCCAGGCCCATCGGGTTGAGGGGGAAGCGCAGGAATCGCGACCGCAGCCAGAGCATCAGCAGCGAGAGCACCAGGCCGACCGCCCGGGCGATTGTCGTCGCGAGCTTCAGCGGCTCGCCGGTGAAGACGCGCGTCTCCAGCCTGGAGTACTGCCACAGTGCCTGCTGGGTGCGATAGCCGCCCTGCGTGGTGCCGCCGTCAAGGATGTTCCAGCCGAAGTTGTAGGCATCGACGAGGTGGACGATGTAGCCCGCGACCAGCCCTCCGAGCAGCCCCAGCACGATGGCCACGAGCAGGTGCCAGCGCCGGATGCTCGCGCGCCGCGCGATGCGGATGCCCTCCAGCTCGTAGGCTCCGAGCTGCCCGAAGGTCATCCGCGCCAGCACCCGGAAGACCGCAAAGACGCTCTCGCTGCGGATCGCGGCCGGCGAAAGGCTGCCGCCGGTCGGCTGCACCGCCAGGATCGCGTCGAACATCTCCTCGCGCGGCACGCCGTAGGTGATGGGCAGGCCGGTCTGCGCCCGGATGCGGGCGTAGGCCAGCGAGCAGACGTAGATGAGGAGCACGTAGCTCAGCGCGGTGCCCGGCGACATCCCCGCGACGACCATCAGCGCGGTCACTCCCAACACTCCCGCGACCACTCCCCAGATCGCGATGCCCGGCGGGATCGTCTCGTCGCCCCTGTCCGCCGTGCGGCCGCCCACCGCCGCGCGCAGCGCCCCGCGCAGATGGTCTCGCGCCGCGTAGATTACGAAGGCGGCCAGCGCGATGTGGGCGCCAAGACCCTGCGGGCGATCGTGAGGGAAGCCGGCGGCCGAGTAGCCAAAGAGCACCGCCACGAAGTTCTCAAAGCGCAGCAGCAGGTAGAACACCCACACCGACAGCAGCACATCGGTCGGAACGAGGTATCCCAGCCCGATGATCTCCGGGCGGAAGGTGAGGTTCAGCGGGCGCAGGCCCGACCAGGGGCGTTCGCTGAACAGCGGACTGAGGTTGTAGCTCTGCCCGATGGCCGCGATGCCGGGGAAGAAGGCGTGGGCGATGTTGGAGCCGTCATAGAGCGCGGCGAGGCCGAAGCCGATCCAGAACAGCCAGGTGTGCAGAAGCTGCGGCCGGTCGGGCTGATCCGGCGGGTCGGGCGCCAGCCGCAGCGCCAGCTCCGCCAGTGGGAAGGTGAGGTGCTCGCGCTCGGCCCACGGCTCGCGGAACAGCGACACCAGGCAGCCCAGGGAGAGCGTCAGGAGCATGAAGACCCCGCCCCACGCCCCCAGCACGGGAAGCCACGCCCGCCAGGGGACGGCGCCCTCCTCCACTCCCTCGTAGAAGCCGCGGATGAGCTGCTCGCCGGCGGGCATCAGCCAGGTGGGGATGTGGGGCGCCAGCGCCGCGTACTCGTTGCCCGTGGCGGCGAAGTAGCGGAGGCTGGTGATGGTCGCCAGGAGCTGGCGGACGCCGTTGGCATCGATGGTCATGAAGGCGCAGGTGAGCAGGACGTAGATCACAAGGGCCTCGCGCCGCCACCTGCGCGTGGTGGTGAGGCGGGCCGACACCAGCCCCACCGCCGTCATCAGCACGAGAGCCGTCAGGGCCGGGACCGGCGGGGTGCCCTCGCCGACCAGGATCGTGAAGGCGATGAGGGAGGCCTTGCGGATCCACAGCGCCCCGATCGCCAGGAACGCCGCGGCGAGCAGCAGTGACCTCACTGAGAGCGCGCGACCGTCTGCGTGCGACTGCACCGTGGGCCTCCCTGCTGCCGCGTTCGGTGCCCCGCCCGTGGCGACACCTGCCTGCAACCCGGCACCACGCCAGCATCCATTCCCATCGGCGGGCGCCATCCCTCCCTGACGGGCCCGTGAAGGCGCAGGCGCGGTCGCTGGAGAAGAGGTTGCCCCGCAAGTCCAAGACGTCGAGACAGCGCCTGCGATGGCGCCTGGAGGCCGTCTCGTCTGGCTCGGGAGGGATGATGTAGTGGAGATCACGCTGACGCCGAGCTCTGTCCCTGTATGCGTAGCGCTGACCATCTGCCTGATCGCGGCGGCGATGTCCTGCCAGGCCGCGGAGCGGTTCGTTTCCACGGAGGGCGATGACGCCTGGTCGGGGACGCTGCCGTCGCCCAACGCCGATGGCACCGATGGGCCCTTCGCCACCCTCTCGCGCGCCCGAGAGGCGGTGCGGGAGCTCAGGGCCGCGGCTCCGGACGAGCCGGTGACCGTCACGGTGCGCGGCGGGACCTACTATCTGAGCGAGCCGCTGGTGCTGTCAGGCGCTGACTCGGGCGCGCCGGGCGCCCCCGTGCGCTGGCAGGCGCGCCCCGGCGAGACGGTGGTGCTCAGCGGCGGCCGCCCCATCAGCGGCCCATGGGAGCCGGGGGATGGCGAGACATTCGTGACTCGCCTGCCGGAGGTCGCCGACGGCGATTGGTACTTCCGATTGCTGCGGGTGGGAGACCAGTGGGCGATCCGGGCCCGCTACCCCAACTACGATCCCGAGCACCCCTACACCGGCGGCTGGCTATTCGTGAGGCCCTCGTCGCGCCTCGAGGGTCAGTTCGGGAAGGCCGTGGGCAACATCCACAACCGGGGCGACATGATGCAGTGGACCGTCGAGATACCGGCTACGGGGGACTACCGCGTCTTCCACTACTACGCCGCCCAGAACGAGCCCTGGGGACGCACGGACATGGGCGGGCGCGTCGCCTTCACCGTGGACGACGGCGAGCCGATCGTGCTGCAGAACCTGCAGGACACCGGCAGCTTCAGCACCTTCAGGTGGTCGGATGTGAACGCCACCATCCACCTGCAGGAGGGCACGCACACCATCCGCTGGGTCAACCAGGAGGGCGGGGGCATCAACTACGACGCCTTCGCGCTGTGCGACGACCCCGACTGGCGGCCCGAGGGCACGCCGCCGCAGCCGCCGGCTGACGGGCACCTCGTGGTGGTCCATGCGGAAACCTTCGAGGAGTGCCGCGGCGAGGAGCTGTCCGTGAGCCTGCCCGCCAGCAGGCGCCACTTCGGCTTCGACCCCGACGAGATCCCCAGGTGGGAGCGGGTCGAGGAGATCGAGATGCACGTGTTCCCCGCCTGGGGCTGGGTGAGCTCCATCGAGCCGGTCGCCGAGCTTGACCACGAGGCGGGCCTGGGCACCCTCGCCGGCCGCGAGGCGAACCAGGAGCTGCGGGTGGGCAACCGCTACTACCTCGAGAACATCCTCGAGGAGCTGGACATGCCGGGCGAGTGGTACCTGGAGCGCGACAGCGGCCTGCTGCACTACTGGCCGCGCCAGGAGGACTTCGCGCAGCGAGAGATCGTCGCGCCGGTCCACGACCGCATCATCCACATCCGCCCCGACGAGCAGGGCCCGGCGCAGCACATCGAGATCGCGGGCTTCACCTTCATGGACACCGGCTACACGCCGCGCATCGAGAGCCCCTACTACCCGCCCGACGCCGCCATCTGGATCGAGCAGTCTCACCATTGCCTGATCGAGGGCTGCCGATTCACGCTTCTGGGCGGCAGCGCGCTGAACCTCGTCGGCGATGCCCACCACAACCGCTTCCTGGAGTGCAGCGTCGAGAACGTCGGCCAGAACGGGGTCTTCATGCGCCCCACCGAGGACAGCGCACCGACCCAGAACATCGTGACCGGCTGCCACATGCACCACCTGGGGCTGATCTACAAGCACGTGGCCGGGGTCTACATCGGCTCCCGGCCGCCCGAGATGGCGCAGGAGCCGGGGAACCTGATCGCGCACAACCTCATCACCGACGTCCCCCGCTACGCCATCGGCATCAAGATGAACCAGGGCAACAACGTGGTGGAGTACAACGAGATCCACCGCACGAATCTGGAGACCAACGACACCGGGGGCATCGAGAGCTGCGTGCGCAACCGCGAGGCCGCCGGCAACACTATCCGCTACAACCTGGTCATGGACACGGTCGGCCTCAAGACCACCACGGACGGGGAGATCCTCACGCCCTACTACACCTGGGGCATCTACCTCGACGACCACTCCAGCCACGCCCACGTGGTCGGCAACATCTGCGTGCGCAACTGGCGTGGCGGCGTGGTGGTGCACGGCGGGCAGCGGAACGTCATCGAGAACAACATCCTCGTCGGCTCGGAGCTGGGGCAGGCGGAGTTCAACAACATTCAGGGACAGATGGTCCGCAACGTCTTCCGCCGCAACGTCTGCTGCCGCCTGAGCGAGGGCGGGACCATGCTCAGCTCCAACGGCTTCAACGAGGACGTGCTCGCCGAGTGCGACGGCAACCTCTACTGGAGCGCCGCCGACGACCCGGCGGAGCTGACCTTCGTCGGCAGGTCGCTTGAGCAGTGGCGAGAGCTGGGCTACGATCAGAGCTCGCTGATCGCCAGGCCGGGCTTCGCCGATCCGGAGGGCGACGACTTCACGCTGGCGACCAATTCGCCGGCCCTCGACCTGGGCTTTGAGCCCATCCCCGTGGAGCGGATTGGCCTCGCAGGCTACGAGCGGGAGCGCTACGAACGGTAGGGCCATCCCGGCCGGCCGGGCCGACCGCCATGCCCCGGCTTGGCGCGGGGGAGGCGCACCCAAGTCAGCCAAGCCGGCAGTGCCCACCCCGACGGTCCTGGGCTTCCCCACCGTCTGCCTGCGGGGTCGCGCGGAACTAGACAGCGGCGGAAGCGTTTAGTAGCCCACGGAGCGACCCACTCCCGCTGGACGCGGAGCACCGGGGGCTCGAAAGGACGCGGTGTAGCATGACATCGAGGATGCGTTCACACCTCGCGAAGTGCATAGCATTCGGCTGCACGCTCGCGCTGCTGCTGCCCGCCCCCCGCGCAGCGGCCCAGGGCAACACCGAGGCCGAGAAGGAGTTCGCCTTCGCGGAGGGCCTCTACGGGCAGGAGAACTACGAGCTGGCGCTCGAGAAGTACGAGGCCTTCATCGAGGCCCACCCCGATCACGACAACGCCTCGCTGGCGGTCTTCAGGGCTGGGGAGTGCAACTTCCGGCTGGAGCGGTTCGAGCAGGCGGCGCGCTGGTTCGAGCAGGTGACCCAGCAGTTCACCGGCAGCGATGAGGAGGAGCCGGCCTGGCTGTGGCTGGGCGACGCCCGCTTCAAGGCAGGAAGCTACGAGCAGGCCGCGGCGGCGTACGAGAAGCTGATGGAGAGGTTCCCCAACAGCGAGCATGCCGCGGCCGCAGCCTACTGGCGTGCCGAGAGCTACTACTACCTCAATCGCTTCGAGGACGCCGTCGCCGCCTACCAGGCGGCCCTGGACCGGGGACTGGGCGAGCACGAGGCCCCCTACGCACGGTACTCCATCGGGCTGGCGTACCTGCGACTTGAGCAGCCCGCCCAGGCCGTGGAGCATCTCTCGCGGGTCATCCAGGACTATCCCGACAGCCCGGTCGTCGCTGAGTGCCAGTATCTGCTGGGCAACGCTCACCGGGCTCAGTCGAACTTCGCGGAGGCCGCAAAGGCCTACCAGGCGGTGCTGGACCGCCACGGTAACTCCGCGTTCGCGGCGCCCGCGCAGTTCGGCCTCGCCGTGTGTCAGTTCAGGCAGAAGCAGTTTGAGGCCGCGCTCCAGGCCTATCGGGCGGTCATCGACAACTACCCTGACAGCGAGGTGGCGGGCGAGGCCCGCCTGCGGGTGGCCGACTGCCTGTTCCACCTCCAGCGCTGGGATGAGGCCGCCCGGGCCTACCAGGCCGTGGCGCAGGCCGGCGGCGCCTGGGCGCCGGAGGCCCTCTTCTGGCTGGGGGTGACGCAACATCGGCAGGGCAACCCCGCAGAGGCCATCGCCACCCTCCAACGGCTGATCGAGAGCCATCCCGACAGCGAGCGCGTGGGCGACGCCTGGCTGCGTATCGCGGACATCAAGGCCTCTCAGGGCGACCACGAGGGCGCCATGGCGGCCTACTCGACGGCCACGGAGTCCATCCAGGACCCCCAGCGCCGGCAGGAGGCGCTCGTGGCTCTGCAGTGGGCCCGCTACCAGCAGAGCCAGTCGCCCGACGCGCTGGCGGAGCTCGAAAAGCTGGTGCGCGAGGAGCCGGGCTCGGAGCTGGCGGCGGAGCTGGCCTTCCGAGTCGGCCGCGTGCACTTCGAGGCCGGTGGCTACGAGAGGGCCATCGAGATGCTGACGCTGCTTAGAGAGCATCACCCCGACAGCCCTCGGGCCGCCGATGCCACCTACCTGCTGGCCGCCTCCCACGAGCGCGCCGGCAATGCCGAGGCTGCCCAGCGCCTCTACCAGCAGATCCTGGACGAGGCGGCGGAGCGCGAGGGCGGCGGCTATGCCGCGGCGGCGCTGGTCGGCAT
>JBNGDZ010000122.1:0-3186 GCA_049975765.1 Armatimonadota bacterium | reverse complement strand
ACCAGGCCAGGCAGCTCATCGCCCGGATGGAGGAGGACGACGCGGACGGCGCCAGCCTCGGCTTCGCCCTCTATCGCCTGGCGGAGGCGCTGCGGGAGGCCGGGGAGCACGACGAGGCGCTTCCCCTCTACGAGAAGGCCCTGCGTGTGGCGCCGGAGGCCGAGAGTGCGCCGTACGCCCGGGTTGGGGCCGGCTGGTGCCGACTTGAGACCGACCCGTCGGCAGCTCTGCAGGACTTCAGGGCGGTGGTGACCGATAGCCCCGACTCGGGCGCCGTATCCGGTGCCCTCGACGGCATGATCGCGGCGGCGCAGAAGCTCTTCGAGGGCGAGGACTACGCCGCGGCCGCGGAGATCTACGCTCAGATCATTGAGGACTTTCCGGAGTCGGATACCGTCGGGCAGGCGCAGTACGGGCGGGCCTGGGCGCTGCTGCGGCAGGAGAGGGACGACGAGGCGCTGCCGCTGTTCCGGGCCGCGGCGGAGTCGGTGACCTCCCCGGCGGTGGTGGCCGACGCACGTTACCAGGCCGCGCGCCTGCTGTTCGACCAGGAGAAGTACGACGAGGCCGTGAGTCTGCTGGAGCCGCTGCGAGAGGCCGAGGGGGACGCCGAGAGGCTGCCGTGGGCCCTGGCCCTGCTGGGGCGCAGCTACCTGCAGGCCGGCAGCGCGGAGCAGGCGGCGGAGGTGCTGGAGCAGGTCCTCGCGAGATGGCCGGAGCACCAGGCGGCCTCCAGAGCGAGCCTCGATCTGGGTCGCGCATACCGGAGCCTACAGCGCTATGACGAGGCCGTGGAGCCCCTGCAACGGGCGGCTGAGGCGGACGACGCCTCGATCGCCGCGCGAGCCCAGCACGAGCTGGCGGCGACCGCTCGCGACAGCGGGGACGTGGCGAAGGCGGCGGAGGAGTTCCTGCGCGTAGCGATCCTCTACCCCGACAGCGACTGGGCGGCGGCGGCGCAGTTCGCGGCGGGACAGTGCTACGAGCAGCTCGACCAGACCGACAACGCCATCAAGAGCTACACCGTTATCCTGCGCCAGTACGGGGATCAGCAGCAGTGGGCGCAGAAGGCGCAGGAGCGCATCGATCAACTGCAGTAGTGGCTCCCTCGCTGGAGGGCTGCCATTCAGTGACACTGCGTCGGAGGGAAGATGCCGATGGGAAGCATTGCTGCCCGGTCCGCTCTGCTCGACTACTTCGTGCGGGGCGGCTCGTGGATGTGGGTGCTGCTGGCATGCTCTATCATTGCGCTGGCCGTCATCATCTACAAGCTGATCGGCCTGTGGGTGGCCAGCCGAGGCGCGAGCAACCTCGTCTCCGAGGTCATCAGCCTGATGGAGGCCGGCGAGCGGGATCAGGCGCTTGAGCGCACCGCCGAGTCCTCGGCGGCGATCGGGAACGTCCTGCACTCGATCCTGGCGACCACAGATGAGGAGAACCATCAGGCCCCTCTGGAGGCTGCGGAGGCCGCCGGGGCCGCCGAGGTGGCCTCGCTCGAATCCGGCCTGCCGGTGCTCTCAACGATCGCCAACGTCGCCCCGCTGATCGGCTTTCTGGGCACGGTCAGCGGGATGATCCGGGCCTTCACGGCCATCGCAGAGCACGGGCTCGGCGAGCCGGCTGTGGTGGCCGGTGGCATTGGCGAGGCGCTCATCACGACCGCCTCCGGCCTCATCGTGGCCATCCCCTGCTTCGTGGCCTACGGCTTCTTCATCTCACGCGTGAACAACCTGGCGCTGGGCATCGAGCTGGCGGGCACGCGACTGGCGAACCTGCTCTCGGAGGAGGATGCCGATGAAGCTTCGATCGCGCCTCCCGCCGCTTAGCCCACTGCCCATGACAACCATGGCCGATGTGGCCTTCCTGCTGATCATCTTCTTCATGCTGACCAGCACCTTCGCGCGCGACACGGGGCTGGACATCACGCTGCCGAAGGCCATGACGTCGGAGAAGCTGCCCAAGCGCGAGATCACCATCTGGGTGAACCGCCAGGGGCAGGTGAGGGTCAACGAGAACTGGATCGAGCCGAAGCAGCTCATGGGGATGCTCCGGGCGGAGTTCGCGAAGGCCGACGTGACGGGCGTCACGATCCGCGGCGACGAGCGCGTCCCCTACGGCACGATCGTGACGGTAATGGATACCGCCAAGCTGCTGGGCGCAGACATCACGCTCGCGGCGGAGGTCGAGGAGGGCCACCCCGGCGCCGTCGTCGGCGAGCCGTAACGAGGAGGACGGGCGGGAGCTGCCATGACGAGAGGTCCGAGCTTCAAGTGGGCGTTGTTCTGCTCGGTGATGATTCATATCATTCTCTTCCTCACCGTGCCGATGGGCGGGACCATCGGCGAGGTGCGGGACCACGCCGTGCGGCGGGTGACCGAGACCGCGGTGGAGTTCGTGACCTTCGTCAAGCCCAAGCCCCCGCCGCCCGAACCGAAGGTCACCAGGCAGCCGCGGCGCATGGTCCGGCGTGTGGTGCGGCGCCGCCAGCCGAGGCGGCCCGCACGTCCGCAACCGCGGCCCGCGGCGGAGGAGACGCCCGTCGAGGAGGAGCCTGCACCCGAGGAGACGCCCGAGCCTGAGGCGCCCCCCGAGCCGGCTCCCCAGCCAGAGCCGGAGCCGACCCCGGAGCTGGCCGTCATGCCGCCCGAGCCGGTGGAGCCCGAGGCGGCGCCGGAGCCTGAGCCCGAGCCGGTGGTCCTGCATCCAGCCCCGGAGGCCCTCGGTGGGCTTGAGGGCGGGCCGGAGGGTCCCGAGGCCGCGGGCGGGGTCGAGGTCGCCAAGGCCGCCCCTGAGTTGGGATCGGCTGCACCCGCCCCTGCGTCGGCAGGCGTTGAGGACGCGCCGGCGGGGGGCAAAGCGGCGCCGGTCGCCGTGGTGCCGCCCGGCTCAGGTGGCGGGGCCGCTCCCGGACCGCCCACGCCGGGCCCGGTCATCGCGCTCGGGCCATCCCCTGAGGACGCGCCCGATACACCCGGCCTCGCGGCCGGACCCGGCGAGGAGGGTCTGCCCAAAGCCGCGCCGGAGCTGAGGCGCCCCGGAGCGGGCCCAGCCGGGAGCACGGCCGCGGGCGCTCCCGGTCGGGGCCCCGAGGGTGCGGGCCTGGGGCCGGTTGTCGCCACTCGCGCGCGGGCTCCGGCCGGTCCCGGCCATGGGCCGAAGCCGCCCGGCACAGCACCAGGCCGGGAG
>JBNGDZ010000121.1:0-10791 GCA_049975765.1 Armatimonadota bacterium | reverse complement strand
TATATCAATATGCGTGTCAGCATAGTGTTTCGGGCCAAGGTGGTGAATGAGACACCGACAAACCTCACTCACGCACACAGGTTCGCGGATGAAACCTGCTCATCGCCGTACGTGGACCGAACAGGCTAATGAGGTCGGGAAGTGGATGGAATGCCTGTCCCCATGTCCGAGCCGCAGTCTATCCCACCGAGCACGCGCTCAGCACCCGACAGCAGGCAGGCCAGCATGTTCTGCCGAGTGTAGACGGCCTCCCGGATCGCCCGCGAGGTGACTCACGTGAAGGCAGTTGTCTTGTGTGCCGGTCGCGGCACGCGCCTGCGACCACTCACGCACACTGGAGCGAAGCACCTGATACCGGTCGCCAACCGACCGATACTCTTCCACGTGCTCGATGACCTGGCCGACGCGGGAGTCGAGGCCACCTGCGTGGTGGTGTCGGAGGGGGCCCAGGACCTGCGAGAGGCCCTTGGCAGCGGCGAACGCTGGGGGATGCCGATTACCTACGCGGTGCAGAAGTCGCCCAAGGGGCTGGCGCACGCCGTGCAGGTGGCGCGCGACTTCGTGGGCGATGAGCGGTTCATAGTCTACCTGGGCGACAATCTGTTCGAGAATGGCATCAGGCAGTTCGTCCAGGAAGCATCCGCACATGACGGTCCCGCAGCAGTGCTGCTGGCGCCGGTGCCTGATCCGCGCCGCTTCGGCGTGGCCCAACTGGACAGGGACGGTCGGCTCACGGCGGTCGAGGAGAAGCCGGCCGATCCGCCGAGCAATTTGGCGCTCACCGGCGCCTACGTGTTCGGGCCGGCCATCTTCGATGCCATCGAGTCGATCACTCCCTCTCCCCGGGGGGAGCTGGAGATCACCGATGCGATCCAGCATCTCATCGCCAACGGCGGAGGGGTGACGGCCCACAGAGCCGACGGCTGGTGGCGAGACACGGGCAAGCCCCAGCAGGTGCTTGACGTCAACCGTCTGCTGCTCGAGGCCATGCCGCCCGACGACGCCGTGGGCCCCGGTGAGCTGGCGTGCGAAGTCGAGGGCCGAGTGTACGTCCAGAATGGCGCGGTGGTCGAGGACAGCCTGATTCGCGGCCCGGCGATCATCGCCTCCGAGTGCCGCGTGGAGGGCTCCTTCGTCGGCCCCTTCACCTCCCTCGGCGAGGGATCATCGCTGGTGGACGTGGAGATCGAAAACAGCATCGTGATGCCCGACTGCCACATTGAGGGCGTTGACGTGCGCCTCGATTCAAGCATCCTGGGCAGGGAGGTCAGACTGGAGTACAACAACCACCGCCCTGCCAGCGGTCAGTTCGTGCTGGCGGACCACAGTCAGGTCTTCTTGTCATCTTCATAGATTCGGCCTCATACGCGGGGCCGCACGGATGCGGCCCCAATACAACAGATCATACTCGAGGTGGATAGAGGATGAAGATCTGTCAGACGCACTACGCGTTCTACCCGACGACGGGAGGAGTTGAGTCGCACCTGCTCGATCTCTCCGCCGAGCTGGCCGCACAGGGCCATGAGGTGCACGCCCTGGTCGGGTCTGTTGAGGGCAGCCCCCCGGAGGAGCGAGTCCAGGGCATTCAGGTTCACCGACGGGACCTGATGAACCCCATGGTCGTCCGCGAGCGCAAGGAGCAGGCCGGGTTCGAGGAGGAGCAGGTCTGGCCGGAGCTGCAGCAGGAGGTCGAGGACTTCTACCGCAGCTTCGCCACCGAGCATGGCATCGACGTCTTCCACGCACACAACTTCCACCATTTCCTGCCCGAGTACGGACTGGCATTGACCAATGTGCGGGCGGAGGATCAGTGGCCCACCTACCTGACCGTCCATGAGGTGTGGAGCGAGTTCATCTGCAAGGACCTGCTGCATCGCACGGAGTGGGACGGCATCATCAGCGTCAGCAGGCACACGCACAGCGAGCTGATGAGGCAGGCCCCCCATCTCGACAACGTCCGTCTGATCTACCACGGGATCGACACCGACGAGCTGTTCACGCCCCACAACACCGACCCCAAGTGGGCGGATGAGCTGGGCCTGCATGACCGCCGGGCCATCATCCACCCCGCGCGCATGCTGCCCTGGAAGGGCGTCATCTACAGCGTCGAGGCCATGGACGCCATCCGTGACCGCTTCCCCGATGCCGTGCTTATCGTCACGGACACCGAGGACATCGTGGACTGGGTCGATGAGCTCAAGGGCTACAAGGAGAAGGTGCTGCAGCGCATCGAGGACCTGGACCTGCAGGATCACATCATCACCCAACCTTTCCCCTACCTGGAGCTGCCCTGGGTCTACAATGAGTGCGAGGTGGTCATCTACCCCACCATCGGCGAGGAGCCGTTCGGGCTGGTGCCCGTGGAGGCCATGGCCTGCGGCAAGCCCACGGTGGTGTCGCGCAGCGGCGGGCTGCCGGAGTCGGTGGTGGACGGCGAGACGGGTTACATTATCCCCAAGGAGGACACCGACGCGCTGGCGGATCGGCTGAGTCGGCTGCTGGCCGACGAGGAGCTCCGCGAGGAGATGGGCCGGGCCGGCCGCAAGCGCGCCACCGAGGTCTTCACGCGTGAGCGGATGGCCCGCGAGGTCGTCGAGACCTACGAGAGCGGCGTGCGGGAGCCCGTGGCGGCCAGGGCCTGAGCGCAGCCTATCGTGCGGGGCCTGGGCTGCATGTGGCTGTCCTCGGCCCCACGATCGCTGTCGCGGGAGGGAGGTGCACTGAGTGTTGAGATCCCAAGACACTGCAGGCCTCATCGACGGCGTCATCTTCGACCTCGACGGGGTCCTTGTGGACACCGCGGAGTATCACTTCCGTGCCTGGCGGCGCCTGGCCGAGGAGTTGGGTGTGGAGTTCACCCGGGAGGACAACGAACGGCTCAAGGGGGTCAGCCGCATGCGGTCGCTAGAGATCATCCTGGAGATCGGCGGCATCAAGATGGACGAGGAGGGGAAGCGCCGCGCGGCAGCCTGTAAGAACGGCTACTATCAGGAGTACATCGAGGAGATGGACGAGAGCGAGATTCTGCCGGGGGTTATGGAAATGCTGGAGGACCTGAGCGGCAGGAGGGCGCGTCTCTGCGTCGCCTCGGCCTCCAAGAACGCGCCGAAGATCATGGCCGCCCTCCCGGGGCTCGACAGGTTCTTCGATGCCCGTGTCTACGGTCAGGACCTGGAGCACAGCAAGCCCCACCCGCAGATCTTCAGGCTCTCCGCGGATCGGCTGGATATTGATCCTGGCCGGTGCGCGGTTGTGGAGGACGCCGAGGCGGGGATCGAGGCGGCGCACCGCGCCGGGATGCTGGCCGTCGGCATCGGATCGCCCGAGCGCCTGCACAAGGCGGATATCGTCGCCCGCGGGCTCGATGAGCTGAACGCTGCGGACTTGCTGTTCGAGGACGGCGCGGCTTCGCCGGCTCAGTCCAGCCCTACGGCATGACTTGTCCCTGAGTTGAGCCGGAGCGGCTCACCGGCGACGGTGATCTCCACCGATTCCGCACAGTAGTGGTGGAAGCTGAGCGTGATCTGCCGGGGCTGGATCTGACATCGCAGCAACCCGCCGCGCAGGCGGAGGCCGAACTGCAGACGCCTCCAGCCCTCCGGGAGCGATGGGTCCAGACGCACCCGTCCGGTGCTATCGACCCGGAATCCGCCGACCCCCTGCACCACCGCCAGCCACGCGCCCCCCAGCGCCGCCGCGTGCAGACCCTCGGCGGTGTTGCCATGCGTGTCCGCCAGGTCCACCAACAGAGCCTGGTGCAGGTAGGTCCGGGCTTCGGCCGTCAGGCCCAGCCGGGCGGCCACCATGGCATGGACACTCGGGCTCAGCGATGATCCGTGCTCTGTCAACGGCTCATACAGACGCCAGTTGCGCACCTGGGCATCGACCGGCAACAGGTCGGGAAAGAGCCGCACAAGCATGAGCACGTCGGCCTGCTTGAGGCGCTGCACGGGCTTGCCGTCACGCACGGCGTCCACGAAGCCGTCGTGCTGGGGGATGAGGCCGGTCTTCCTCTCCAGGGGCAGGTACATCGCCGCAGCGGTCCGTCGCCACCGGCGTGGCTCGTCGGCCTCGACACCGAGCGCCCCTAGGCGCGCCGCCCACGACCGCTCGTTGCTCCGCCGCTCCACGACCTCAGCCGCCGTCTCCAGCGTCCACGCCGCGAGGTAGTTCGTGTAGGCGTTGTTGTCCACAAGCTTGTGATTCTCGTCTGGACCCATGACGCGCCGGATCTCGAAGCGCTGCCTGTCTTCGTGCCACTCGACCCGCGAACGCCAGAAGCGCGCGCCTTCCACGAGCAGCTCCAGGCCCTGCTGGTACCAGAAGTCGTCGTCGCCGGTAACCTGGTAGTAGTACCACGCGCCCCAGGCAACGTCGGCGGTGATGTGATCCTCGCGCTCACCGGTGAAGATACGCACCTCTCCGTCGCCTTCGGGCAGCCACCGCGGGCACTGCTCACGGCCGTCGCGCGTGGCCTCCCAGGGGAACCGCGCCCCGCGGCAGCCCATCTGCTGGGCCCGCTTCCGCGAGCCGGGCAGGATCCTGTGCCTGAAGGCTATCAGGTTCCGGGCGGCCTGCGGGATGGTGTGGGCGAAGAACGGCGCCATGAACATCTCCGTGTCCCAGAAGAAGTGGCCGCGATAGCCGGGGCCGCTGAGGGCCTTGGCCCCGATTGCCGTCCGGTCGTCGTCATCGAGGTTGGCCTGCATGAGTTGGAAGAGGCAGTAGCGCAGCGCCCGGTCCGCGGTCCGGTCCCCCTCAATCCGCACATTGGCCCTCGCCCACTTCTGCGCCCACGCCGCTCGCGTTTGCTCCGCCAGGGCCTCGAAGCCCACTGCGGCCGCGTCGAAGGCACAGGCTCTGGCCCGCTGTCGTGGCTCGCCCTCCGCCCGATCGCGGGAGGTGCAGACGGCGTTGACGCGCTCGAGCACTGTCTCCTGCCCCTCTTTGACGTCGAAGCGCCACTGTATCCCTGCCAAGCCGTCGCCGGTCACCTCCCGTGTATCGCGGGGAGCCGCGTCTGTACCGCCAGCGCGCATTCGGCACATCTGGGCCTGCGCCACGGTGATGCCAGATTCCAGGGTCCGGACCTCATGCACGACCGTATCCGGGCTGGGGGCGGCGTGATGGGTTTCGCCGACGTGGACGGTCCCCCGGTTGGTGCGATCCGTGACGAAGCCCCATCGCAGACGGATGCGGCTGACTCCCCCGTCCGCTGCCAGCTTCATCTGCCACGCTGCGAGGTGGTGGTTGGCCTGGCTGAGGAACCGCTTGACCAGGAGGGTTATCTCCCCGTCGGCAACTCGCACGGTCAGCTCCCGGATGAGCATGCCATCTCTGAGCCTCAGCCTTCGCTGGTGATCGACGACAGTGGCTGCGTCTGATCCCAGTTGGGCGCCGTCGATCTCCAGCTCGATGGGCAGCCAATCGGGCAGGTTCACCAATTCATCGGTTTCATAGCGACCCGGCTGCTGATCGAACACGCCCTGGCAGACGAAGTAGGGCTCAGATGGCGCGCCGGGGGGAGTTCCCTCGTCCAGGCTTCCGCGCATCCCGATGTATCCGTTCGCCTGCGCGAAGATGGTCTCCAGATAGGCCAGGTCCTCGGCCTGGGCCTCGTCTTCGGCCAGCGTCCAGTCATCCTCGAATCTGATCGCGTCGTGCAGATCACCAGCCTTCACCGTCCACCACCTCCGTGGAGTCAGTCGGACCTCCCCGGCAGACCGCCGACAGGTCCCTCATCCTCGCTCGCCTGCAGCATCTGCCGCAACTCGGCCTCGTCGATGGTCGGCGTCCCGTGCTGCTCAGCGTCGGGTGGCTTCGTGTCTCCAGGGCTGTCGCCCACCACCACGTAGCCCGTCTCGCCGGAGACGCTCGCAGTGGTATCCCCGTCCAGCTTCGGATCAGCCGCTTCGTTTCATTGCGGGCATACGCGTCGAGACTCCCTGTCAGGACGAACGTGAGGCCCGCCAGCCGGTCCCCCGTCTCCGGCGGATCAGCCGGGGCGGCCTCCCTCTCGCTGGTCCAACACCGGGCCGAGAGGCGGGCCGCAGGCCAATGCGGGCTCGAGTCCGGACGTCCGTCGGTGCAGGCGCATCACTCAGGCTTCGGACCGCGCGATCTCGTACCACGCCCGGCCGTCACAGACCAGCGTCAGGGTGTCCCCCGCCTGCGGGTTCCAGTACTTGTTCCCCCTGAGATGCAGGGGCTGCTCCCGTCCTCCCTGGTTGATGACCGTGGTGTTGCTGTTGCGGAAGATGAGCACCAGCACCTGCGAGGCTATGCCGTTGCGAATGCCCGCAAGCGTGGCAGGCGAATCGTCATTGACCTCCACAACATTCCCATGCTGTGCGTCCAGCACGTCGCCCTCCGCCTTCGTGTGGATGCGGTCATTGGCGATAGGAGCGCCAAACCTCCAGTGGCGAGGTCCGGCGTTGCTGAACTCCGCCGCGCAGAGGCCATCGCCCCCGTCCACAACGCGGAGAGCCTGATCCTCTGAGGCATAGAAGAGGCGCATGTCGGCCTCGTCGGCGCCCTCCGCGGTGCTTCTGAGCCTGATGCCCGGATTGCGGCCCTCGATGGTCTGCGCGATCCTCTCGCCCGTGGGGTCGCCCATGACCTGCAGCATGTTGATGCGAGAGACGGTGGAGCCTACGCCCTTCCGCGGGTGTCCCCTGGAGGCGACGCCGGTTCGCAGGGAGGTGGCGGCGTACATGTCCGATGCGATCTGGTAGCGCTTGTGGAAGGTGCCGGCATAGCCGCTCCACACGTCACCCCAGATGAATGTGTGGCCCATGGACTCGTCCCTGAGGTGCGTCGACACCCCCTCGTAGTGGTTGGCCACCAGCTTCGTGCCGTAGCCGGTGGTGTAGATGGCGGTGTTTTCATGCGGGTTAAGGTCATCGCGAATATCCTCGAAGTGACATGACGAGATGACCACCCGGGAGGCCTCGATCACGATCCCGAAGCGCGGTATCTCAGAGCTGGGGCCGGCCCAGAACGTTGAGTGGTCGATGGTGGTGCCGTTCGGCTGGAAGCCCACGGTCGCGGTGTCGAGCACCACGCCCCTGGTGAAGCGCACGAAGTTGCAGTTGTAGACACGATTGAAGTAGGCCTTCACTCCCTCTTCTCCCTCGAAGTGAAGGCAGGTTCCGAAGCCCCTGATGGTGAGGTTTGCGATCTCATTGCCACGCCCGTTGACCTCGATGGCGGTCAGGTCGCTGTCGCGCTCCGGACCGGCCACGTAGCCGCCGTCCGGGAAGAGGTCGGTGTGGCCGGTGTGGAACCGCAGCACCGGCGAGGCGGCATCGTCGCCCACAATGATAGAGCCACCGCCGGCCTTGATCGGCACCTGCAACTCCAGGGTCGCGTCTCCTGCCACGAAGTACTCGCCGCATCCCAGCGCCACCGGCCGCCCGGCGCTGTTGGCCAGCGCCACGGCGCGACGGAAGGCCTCGGAGTCGTTCGTCTGTCCATCCCCCGCGGCGCCGAACCACTCCACCGGGACCTGCTGCAGGGCCGGCGTCCCTGCCACGCGTCCGTCCCCCGCGAACAGATGCTGCATCGGCGCCTGCAGGGAGCCGCTCAGCGTCAGGGTCTTCGCCCCCGCAATGGCGAACGGTGGCGCGCTCCCGCCCTGCCACAGGACCGGTCCGCTGACCGTGACATCCGCATTCACCTCGAGTCGGGCGGCAGGCAAAATGACCAGGGAGACGCTGCCGGGAAGCGACGCATCTCCCGTCATGGGCGTATCGATGCGGTAGGTCTGCGGGCCGCTGAGCATGATGGTGCCCCCGGCGTCGGCGAGATCGTGGGCGATGGCCGCCAGAGAGCCCCGGGCTTGTGGGTCACCGTGGTCGGCGACATTCGCACTGGGGGTCCGCCAGCCCGCGGCGCCCATGGCGCCCGCATCGCCTGCCCACGCGGCACATCCCGCCGACAGTAGCAGCGCCCACAGCAGAAAGACCCTCATGAGTGTCGGAAGGGCGCGATCAGTCCCCATCGCCTGCGGCAGCTCCTTTCCGTCGGATCGTCCGTCGAGAATGTAGAAAGCGCAGGCAGCGCCGGTCCGGCGCTCACCTGCCTCACAGTTTCGGGCCGGAGCGTCTGCGGCCTTCAAGTGGTGCGATGAGCAGTGCCTCTGGACGTCTCCCGTGTCTCTCGAATGTGAAGCAGATTGGGCCCGTGACCGTGGTGTATACGACACACTGCGACGACCACCTGCGCCCGCGCTGCAATCCGGAGGCGGGGTCGCCAATCGGATATGTCGCAACGGCGGCATGCCATAGAGGTGATCTTCCCCCACGTGAAGTGGTCGAGTGGTCGGACACCGCACGGGTGGGGTCTACCTCGCACATCGACGGACGGTGCTCGCCCCTTGTCGAGCGCTGGCGGGTGGCGAGGACGAGCGCGCAGCCCTCCCTACAGTTCGGCCACATACGCCGCCGGGTCGGCCATGAACTCGCGATAGACGCGGTAGTGCTGCGTGTCCTCGTAGGCCGTGGCGTGGATCGCGCCGCCATCGAAGCTCAGCAGCGTGGACATCGGGCACGCCAGGATGATCGGCGAGTGCGTGGCGATGATGAACTGGGCATGGCCCCGGCGGCTCATCTCGACGAGCAGCCTGAGGAGCTCGAGCTGGGTGCAGGGCGAGAGCGCCGTCTCGGGCTCGTCCAGGAAGTGAAGGCCCCGCACCTCGTAGCGGGCCTCGAAGAATGCCATCAGCGACTCTCCGTGTGACTGCGTCAGCAGGGACTCCCCTCCGAAGTACTTCAACTGGCCCGCATCGTCCCTCGCCCACTCGTCCACGATCATGGCGAAGTCGTTGAACACCTCCGAGGCGAAGTAGGAGCCGGGGACGCTCCCCGCCCGCCACTGGATGGCGATGAACTCCGCCAACCGACGCTCGAAAGGGCTGTGCGTGACGCGCGGCGTGGGGGCATGCCGCCACATGTGAATGCCGCAGCGTCGCGCCAGTGCCGACAGCACCGTGGACTTGCCCGAGCCGTTCTCGCCCACGAACAGCGTCACCGGCTGCGTGAACTGCAGCGTCGTCCTGCGGCGCAGGACCGGCAGGTTGAAGGGATAGTGCTCGGTCGTCGGGTACCGCTCAGGGTCAAAGGTCGCGCTCGTTAGATGCATTGGGTACATTCGCCTCAGCCTTGGGGTGATGCGTCTGCTGCCTGTTCCGCTCGCGCCGGTCTGCCACCTGCCTGGGCGGGAGCGGACATCCTGAAGTTCGGCCCGCCCGGAGGGCACCGTTCGTCCCGTCCGCCCATCTTCCGCGGTCAACTCGCGCGCGTTGCCCGCCGCGATCCGCATCCCCTTCGCCGCCGCAAGGTGTGCGACCACCCGTCGAGGAAGTTCATCACGAGACCTCCCGAATCCGGTGCATCCAAAGGAGCAGCCTGGATGGCGATCATCGCGGCCTACAACTTCTGCAACCAGGACTTCGACTCGTTTCTGGCCGGCGCAGCGGCGGCCGGCTTCGAGAACGTTGCGGTCGGCTTCTACGCCGGCTACTACGATCAGCCACTGGAGACGATGACTGATGACGAGGCCGAGGCCTTCCTGTTCCGTCTGGGGAGCCACCGGCTGGACCTGGTGGCGGTCTACGCGCGCTCGGAGCTGACGGCCGAGGGCGGGCTGGACATGCTGCGGCGAAGGCTCGACGGCGCCGCACGCCTGGGCGTGTCGATCGTGGACACAGGGGCGGTGCGCGTCCCGGACGAGGCAGACCAGGATGAGCGGGCGCAGATGGTCGGACAGTTCGTGGCGCAGATCCGGGCTGCCGCGGACCACGCGGCCCAACAGGGCATCACCATCGCCCTGGAGACACACGGGGGCTACACCGGCGACGCCGGCGCCTGCCTGGCCGCGATGGAGCAGATCGACCACCCCAACGTGCGCATCGCCTTCGACCCGGCCAACTTCCGTTTCTACAACGGCGCCGACCCCCACGAGCGCCTCGACGAGCTGGTGCCCTTCATCGCGCACACCCACTACAAGGACCACGTCGGGCCGAAGGGCAACCCGGAGTTCCCACCCATCGGTGAGGGTGAGGTGGGCTACGACCAACTGCTGCCGAGGCTGGTGGAGCTCGGCTACGAGGGCCCGCACACGCTCGAACGCGCGCCCGGCCGCACCAATGACGAGATCGAGGACTCCATGCGCAGGGGCTACCGGTTCCTCACGGAGCACCTGAGTTGAGACAGTGGACCCGCACGGCGGCTGACCGCGCCGCCGTCACCACCCCCAGCGGACAATGAAAGGTACCTGCGGGAAGAGGGTCTCCAGGAGCTTCACCACGGCGGGGTTGACCTGAGGCTGGACCTCGGTCCGCTGCTGCAGGTAGCCCTCCAGCGGTGTCTCCCGACCCGTGACGAAGCGAGTGATGACCTCGTCGGAGGTGCGCAGTACGATGTCCGTGGCTGCGGGCCTCGCGTGCACGACCTGCACTGCACCGTCATCGACCTCCAAACCCGCCTGCAGCCGCTCGCCAGTGATGATGATCCGCCCCGCCCAGTCCTGCAGACCCCCATCGGCCAGCCTGTGCTCGTAGAGCGGGCGTATCTCCTCGAAGAGCCGCCGCAGGTCGCGGATGCCGAACATGTTGACGCCGCCGCTGGGGCTGCGGGAGTATCCGGCCCGGCAGAGGGCGTCGATGAGCAGCCCCGGCTGCGAGCAGACGGAGGCCTTCACGGTCTTGGCGCCGTCCCCGGCCAGCATGCGATGCAGGCGGGCCAGCAACGCGGCGCCGATCTCAGTGCGATCATCGGCCCCTCTCTCGAC
>JBNGDZ010000120.1:0-10824 GCA_049975765.1 Armatimonadota bacterium | reverse complement strand
CAACGAGACACTGCATTGTGGCGGCGCGTGTGGCCCGTCTCATCAGCCCGGGCGCTGATTGAGGAGGCGAACGCTGCTGTGATAGCGGGCCACATACCCTGGTGCGAATAATAGTTTGTGCAGGCTGGCGGGCCAAACCTACACAGAGCTACAACCATCGTGAGTATACACCACATCGAACTCTTCGTCAACCCTCAGTCGAGATTCATCCTGAATCGGGCTGTCATGAGCCGACATCTGTGACGCGGCTCGCGCCCGGTCGCTGTCAGGAAGAGGCCTTCGCCACCCTCGCGAAGCAGGTCAGGGCACGTCCTCCACGATCCAGGTGTGATCTGAGGTGGGCTCCCCGCTGGCCACGGCGCCGCCCTCAACCCGGGCCAGGAAGCGGTACTGGAACTCGCCCGCGCGATGGGGCGTGAAGCCGAGGCCGTAGGCCACGCCGTCTCGGTACTCCCCCCGCGCGCCTGGAACAGGACGCAGGCTCATCACTGAACTGCCGGGCACGCCGGGCGTGGTGATGCTCACACGGATCCATTCCGGCGGGATGTTTCCGGGGTGCCGGTAGCGGACGCGGAACTCGGCCTGGTGATTCCGGCGGCCCCTGTCGGGCCTGACGCCGTCCCCGGCGAACTCCTCCCCGCCGGCCCACAGCAGCTCGGGCTCGGGCGGGGGCCCCAGTCTGCTAAGCGGTCCCAGAACGAGCCGTCTGGGGCGGGTCGTGTAGAGCGCGCCCAATGCGGTCGCATACCAGTGATCGCCGAACAGGTGGACGTCGATAAACTCGTCTCGCACATTGAGGGCCTCATACCAGCGGTGGCCCCCATCCCAGGTGTTGAGCACCTGGCCTGCGCTGGTCCCGGCGCAGCCGTGCGCGGCATCCGCGAATGCCACCGCCCGAACGTAGCCGTGCACCTCGCGGCCGGTCTGGACGTCCCAGGTGCTGCCCCCGTCGGGCGTGAAGAGGATCGTCCGGCCCAGGGCGGCCCAGCCCAGGCTCTCGCTGTGGAAGAACAGGTCCTCAAGCTGGCCACGCTCAGGTAGAGCCATTCGTTCGAAGCCGCGCAGCGGCGTGCAGCGGACGCCGTCATCGGCGCGCGCCCCTGCCCAGAGGCACTTCATGTTGCGGATGAACAAAGCGGCCGACTGACCTTCGAAGTCGTGCCCGGTGTGCTCCCAGCGGGTGCTGTCGGCATCCAGCATCAGCAGCCGTCCGTGGTCGGCGGAAGAGAGGGTGGCGTAGCCGTGGCCGACGCGGTGCATGTCGATATCAACGACGCGATCATCGTCCGTCCAACTGCCCCATCCCGGCCGCTGTGGTGTCCAGCTCGCGCCACCATCGTCCGTGTACGAGATGCAGTTGGGACCGTCGCAGCCGATGTAGCCGCTTTCTGCATCGAGGAACTCGATCGCGCGGACCTCCTGCATGCCCGCGGGCAGCTCTCTTCGCTGCCAAGTGCCCGCCCCGTCGCCGGTGCTGTAGAGGAATGCGCGCGTGCCATCCCACCCGGTGACCCACGCGTTGCGGCCGTCGGGGTGAAAGAACGCGGCGGTGAGAATCTCGCCGCCGTGAACCCGGGCCAGGGTTGCTGAGGCGCTCCACAGAAGCGTGGGCGCGGCGCGAGTCTCCCCACCGGCGTCGGTGATGGTTTCCTCAGCACGCCGAAGTCTCGGGATGGGCGCGATGCGCGCGGGCTCCCAGTGACGGAACAGCTTGCTGGTGGTGAGCACGAGCTGGTCGGTGCCGTCGAAGAGGATCTCCCGGGACCAGCCATTCACCCTGCCGTCGGCCTCCCAGGTGTCACCGCCGTCATGGGTGGCGTAGACGTTCCCGCTGCGTGTAACCGCCAGACCTTCGTCCCGGCTCGTGAAGTGGATCGCCGTGAACGGCTCCAGCGTCGGGGTCTGCTTCTCGCTCCAGCCTGCCCCGCGGTCGGAGCTGTGGAAGATGCGGCCCAGGTCGCAGGCCGCCCAGCCCCGCCTGTGGTCGACGAAGAAGATGTCCGCCACGGGGGAGCCAAAGATCATGCGCCGAGTCGTCAGTTCGTGACTACGGCGCGCGCCGTCATACGGCCGATCTTCGGGTCCCTCTCCGGCGGCCCACATGTCCCTGGGTCCACGAGCCCAGATCGTGGTCAGCCGGCCGCCGAACGCGGTCTCGGTCTCCCAGGTGCGCGTCTCAGAGTCGTACGTGAAGATGCCCTGCGATGTGCCGGCCCTGCCGCACGCCCAGCCGCAGTCGAGCCGGACCATACACAGGTCCTCCGCGAGGGCGCCCCGCTCCCACTCAAAGCCATCGCAGGCCTCCGGCGCCCAGGTGCGGCCGCCGTCGTCGGTGCGGTGGATGGCGTGGTCAGCGATGAGCCACCCGTGCTCGGCATCGACGAAGTCCAGAGCACCGACGTTGGCGGTCGCAAAGCCGGTCTCAAGCTCCTCCCAGCTCTCGCCGCCGTCCGTGGTGCGGAAGACAACCGTTCGTGCCGGCCGCCCCTCGGTTCCATAGCCGGCCACCCAGCCGTGAAGACCGTCCTCGAGAAAGTCGCCGTCGAGGAAGCTCGCGCCCGAAGCAGTGCGCGTGAGTGCCCCGACCTCCATCCAGCCTGCATGACATGGGGGCGCCAGCGTCAGCGCCATGGCCAGACACATCATGCGCATCTCGCACCACTCCCCTGCCCGACCGGAATCGACTCCGCGCGTGTGTCCACGACATACCCGAAGCAGCCGGGATGGTTGCTCGCAGTCCCCAACTGTGTGGTGCGATGCGGCTCGATGGCGGCCGGCGGGAGCGCAGTGCCGTCGCTCCGCGTGGCCGGTCAGAGACAGACAGCGCGGGCGGGTATGACGCCTCACCCACCTCAGAGTGGTCGCGGCGTGTGGCTCTGCGTTACTGCGGGAAGATCGGCTGCACGCCGTCCGCGCGTTTGAGGAGACTCGCGCGCTCGGCGTCCGAGAGCGGCCGGTAGCGCAGGCCTATCTCCACCGCCAGCATCAGCAGCTCCGCCGCGGCTGGCGAGACCGCCGCGACCGTGGGTTTGTCGAGGGTGTAGGTGAGCGCCAGGCGCCCCAGGTCGGGGTCCTGGACGGGCTGGTACCAGCAGTTGGGGAAGGGTTTGTCTTCTCCCTGCGGCACGCGCGTCCAGGCCAGGCCCTTGATGGCCAGGATGCTCACGTCACGCTCGGCGGCCTTCTCGATCACCGCCGGGCCGAAGTTGCCGTTCTCGATGCAGACGCAGTTGATGGGGAAGAGCGTGGTGTCGAAGTCGAACTGATCCATAACCGCCACCGCGGCCTCCTCGGTGTGCGCCGAGAAGCCCAGGTGCCTGACCTTGCCCTCCTCTCGAGCGGCGACGAATGTCTCCAGCGCGCCGCCGGGAGCGGTGACCTGCTCAACGTCCTCGGCGGTCTGCAGCGCGTGGAGCTGATAGAGGTCGAAGCGATCGGTGCGCAGCGCCCGCAGCGATTCCTCCAACTCCTCGCGCGCGCCCTGGGCGTCCCGTTTGAGGGTCTTGCAGGCCAGAAAGCAGTCGTCGCGGTAGGGCTCCAGTGCCGGCCCCAGCAGGTCCTGCGAGTCGCCGTAGGTCGGGGCGACATCGTAGTAGGTCACGCCGCGGTCGTACGCCCAGGCCACGATGTCATTGGCCTGGTGCTGCTCCATCCCCCGCAGCAGCAGCCCCCCGAAGCCGACGATGGACAGCTCCGGACCGCCGGGTCCGAGCTCCCGGCGAGGCAGGCTCGCGGCCGGCTCTGGAGCGTCGTCGGCGAAGGCGATTCCGGCGGCCGCACCCAGTCCCATGGCCGCCAGCCGGGCGATGAACTCGCGTCGCTGCATGTCCTCTCCTCCTCGTACCCCGTCACGCCGTATGTAAGATCCCCGCGCGCACGAACGACGCGCGAGCTCCGGTTGCCCTGACATTCGCGCTGCCTTTGATTCACTCCTGCCCGGCTCACATCGACAGCAGCCAGGACGCGAAGGGGGCTCCTGTCGCTCAGGAGGGTCGGCTTTCCTGAGCCGGCCGCCGGGCAGCGCGACTATCATTCCTCACATCGGCAGCAGCCAGGGCGCGAAGTTCCAGGTGTGGAGCAGATTCATCGCCGCGCGGTCCATAACCCCCGTCTGCGGCAGGATCGTCAGACAGTCGAAGCTCGCGCCCGCGCCGCCCGAGAGCTCTACCCGGTGCTCGCCCGCGCTCAGCTCCAGGTCCGGGACGCGATACCAGGCCCAGTGCTCGTACTGCTCCCCGTAGTGGGCGAACATCTTGGTGTTGGCCTGCCGGGGGTTCTCCCAGTCGCTGAAGCCTATCATGGCCGTGGCCCGTACCTCGCGCTCCTCGCCGTCAACGCTCAGCACCATCCGAGTGCTGGCTCCCTTCTCCCAGCGGGCCCGCAGCCACAGGGTGTATGTGCCGTCGGCAGGGGCCTCCGCGTCGAAGCCCATGGCGCCTTCGCCGCTTAGGTCCACCTGCGCCGCGTCGCTCTGCGCCGGTGCGGGGGAGACCGCGGCCTCGCCGGAAAGGTCCGCATCCTCGGCCTCGGACACCAGTGCCGCATCGGCCACCAGCACCACCGCCGGCAGGCGTCGCTCGGCCTTGCCCTGTCGGACCACGACATCGAACGGGACAATGCGCCCCTGCGGGCCATCGGGCTGCAGAGCGAAGCTCGCCGCCGCGGGATCGCCGTCAGTGCTCACACCCGTGGAGCTCGGCCCTCTCACCCAGCCCTCCGGCAGGCCCTCCAGCGCGATGTCGCCGTCGAAGGCCGCCCCGTCCACAGTGACCTCCACGGCCAACTCCTCACCCGGGCGGGCGATGTAGAGGTCCCGGTGGTTCTCGTCATCCATCAGGTAGAAGCTCAGCGCGTTAAGTGACACGGCCAGATCGGTGCGGTGGCGCTCCAGCCAGGCAAGCTCCCCCTCTACAGGCTCGTTCGCCGGCCCGCGGACGAGGCTCAGCTCGTTGTCGCCCAGTTCCAGCGCGCCCGGCAACGAGAGCGGGGAGACGTTGAAGGTGCTGCGCACGCTCAGGTCGCTGACGCGGGTCCCTGATCCGGCGGGCAGCTCCAGGCGCAGCCAGTAGTTGTATCGCGCCATGACCTGCGGCGTGAGGTCTACGTCGAGCGCGCCGGCCCCGCGCTCGGAGCGCCACAGCTCGGTCCAGGTCTCGCCGTCATCCCACGAGAGGGAGAGCGCCGCCGGCCCGGAGCATTCTCCGGTGACGCGACCGGCGGCCAGCGCGTACGGCAGCAGCACGCGGTAGGTGAGACTCGCCTCCGCCTGAGCGTCCTGCGCGCGGATCACGGTGTGATCGCCATCGCGCTCGAGCACGACGTTCTCCGCGAGGGCCGCCTCGCCGTCGAGGGTGGGCTCCCAGGTGAGGATGCCGTTGCCGTAGTAGGGCGGAATCTTCGCGGGGTGGATCGGCTCGCGATCTCCGGTGAGCGCCATCCACTGCCCCTCGTTGTGCCAGCCGAAGCAGACCTGCTCGCCCGGCCGCAGGGGGACGTCGATGCTGTGGCTCTTGCGCGCGGAGCCGAAGCGCGCGGAGCTGACCCGACCCGGGATCCAGGCGTTGATGTCTCCGCCCTGGCGGATCTTCAGCCACGGGTCCTCACCGAGCTTCCGGAGGCCGATGACCGTCTCGTTGTCGCGGTCGAGCCAGTACTGGCGGGGGGAGAGGTCGAACAGGCGCAGGCTGCCGTGATAGAAGCCCTGTTCGAACTGATGGTGGGTGCCCGGGGAGTCGTTGCTGGAGATCCCGCCGGCCAGAAAGAGCTTGCGGAGGGTATAATTGAGTGGCCCGCACTGGTCGAATGGGTAGATGTTGAGCGCCCGAATGAGGGTGTAGGAGATGCGGTCGCGGTGGCTCGTGCCCAGGTCCTCGCAGTAGTGGGCGTCGTAGTAGTTCGTGGTCTTGAGCGCGTAGCGGAAGATCTCCAGCGCGCGCTCCGCGTCGGTCTCGGCGTGCGGCGCCAGCGTGGCGTGCAGATCCTCCCACGAGAAGGGCACCACGCTGTCATTGGCCCGCCAGCGCGGGATGAGCGTGGTCTGCCCGCCGGCCTCATCGGCGCGTCGGAACCGCGACCAGAGCATCAAAGGCTCCAGGTCGCCCTCGACCCGCACTGAGAACGGCTCGAGGTCGCCCTCGACGGTGCGCGTGAGCGTGCGGCGCACCAGCGACACGTATCGCGGATCGGGCAGCTCCTCGAGGGGCCGGTACACCTGCAGGACACTCTCCGCCCGGTTCTGCTCGTAGAGAGCCTCCGGTGCGCGCGGAGCGACAGCGACATCGCGGCGCTCGATCTCGCCGCCGCCACTGATCTCCAGCGGCGCCTCTTCACTCCGCGGGTGCTGCTCGCAGACGAAGTAGGCCTCCACGAAACGGTCATCGCCGGCGTGCGTCCCGTGCTCCTCGTGGTCAAAGTGGAAGAGGGCGCGCGTGGCCTCATCGACCGCGAACTCCGAGCGCGGCGGCTCGAACTGCCCCTGATAGCGCACCACGTCCGAGATGCGCACCTCATCGATGGCGGCGTTCGCCGCCCCATGCGGTCGCCAGCGGTTGTCGCCGCCGATGGTGGCCTGCATCGGTATGCTGCGGCGGTCCTCATCCACGATCCCCCGGCCCAGCTCCAGATCGGGGTCCTCCGGGTCCATAGTGGAGGGCCACGGCTCCTCGCCCGGTCCCTGCTGGGCGACGAGACGGCCGTCCACGAAGATCTGCAGGTGGGCCTCGGGCAGGTCCCAGGTGGCGGCGATGTGATACCACTGCTCGGGCTCGAGCGTCACCGGCCCGCGCACGGTGTGGTACTCGCGGTCGGAGTCGGCGATGGTGAACTCCAGCGCCGGATCATCGCCGCCCACCACCCGGAGTTGTGACTGCGTCTTGTGCATGTAGGCCTTGGCGTAGAACAGCTCGTGCGCGGCGTCCTCGCTCGTGCTCCAGTGCGGGCGCAGCCACATCTCCAGCGTGCCTCGCTGGGGGCCCCAGTGCACCGAGCGATGGTTGGGGTTGAAGCCGCCGCCGGTGAGAGTCCCCTCGGAGGCGCCGTTGAACGTCAGCCGCCGGTCGCCGATGAAGTCCACGGCGCGGTTGACGGGCGCGTCCCCCAGCGCGCCCTCCACGAAGCACCCGTGGCTGGCGCCCGGCCACGGCCAGCGCTCGCCGGGACGGAAGGTGACTCGGTCGAGCCAGACCGTGTACTGCTTCTCCTCCTCGGTGAGTGGAGTCCCATCCCAGGCGGCGCCGGCGGAGAGACGCAGGCGGATCACCATCTGCACCTGCGCGGCCTCGGGGTTGATGCGCCCCCGCTCCGACCACTGCACGAGCTGGCCGGGAGCCATCTCCACCGTCAGCCAGCGGGGCTGGACGACGAACTCCGGGATGCGCGAGCCATCCTCGCGGAGCTGAATGAGCTGCACGGTCGCCGGCGTCCCGTACTTGCCCCGCTCTGCCAGCAGATCGCACTCGAAGACGGCCTCGCCTCCCGCAAACTCCGAGACGTCCACGGTCTGTGATATCGCCACCTCGCGCGAGAGCTCCTCGGGCGTGTCGGCGTCCACGTGCAGTCTCAGGGAGCGCTCGCCGGTGGTGTGCTCGAAGCGCGCAAGGGAAGCGAGCTGCGGGACGCTGATCTCCCACCCCGCCGGCACTGCACCCTCGGTGTCCTCGAAGCCGGGATTGGCCAGCAGGTTCTCGGGAGGCACGCCGCCACGGTAGTCGGCTGGCCGGACGCCCGCGTCGGCCGTCTCGAAGTAGACGTGGTAGCTGCCGACCCGCCCGTCGCGGGCCTCAGCGTACCAGGCCAGGTAGCGGCGCTCGCACCTCTCGCGCGGGTCCCACTCGGTGCGCAGGGCGCTCGGCACCTGGCTGCCCGTGGTGGGATCGACGACGCGGATGGAGGTGGGATCGAGGCTCTCGCTAATGTCGGCGCGCGACAGGAGCGTCTCGAAGTCAATGGCGGCCTCGACGGGGTGCTGGCCATCGCAGCGCCATGGCGTCGGCCGCGTGACCGTGGTCCGGTAGCGCCAGCCGCCACTCCACCACGTTCCCTGTGCGGCCAGGTGTGTGCACGCGGTCAGCAGGCACAGCATCGTGACGACGGCGTAGGGCTTCATGCGAGGACCTCCGGTCTCACAGAGACGATGCAGCGAGCAGACGCCGGGGGTCCCTTCGCCGTCCGGGGCTCACGTCCTGCCAGGGTGTCAGCGTCAGTCGATGGGCGGCCCCGCCGTGCTAGGCGGCCACACGATTCCGGCCGCGGTGCTTGGCCTGGTACAACCGGGTATCCGCGGCCTCCACGAGCTTCACGGCCGGCTCCGGGGCGGCCGCCATCTCGGCGTCGAACATCGCGACGCCCACTGAGACCGTCACTGACACAAGACCGCCGTCGGCGGGGACGCGAAGCTGGGCCACCTGGCGGCGGATACGGTCGGCCAACTCCCTGGCGCAGAACACGCTGGTGTCGGGAGTGATGACGGCGATCTCGTCGCCCCCGTATCGCGCGGCCACGTCCACGTCCCGCCGAACGGCCGCGCTCACCGCCTCAGCCACCTCCCGCAGCACCTCGTCGCCCACCTGGTGCCCGTAGGTGTCGTTGACTCGCTTGAAGCGGTCGAGATCGATCATTAGCAGCGCCACCGCCCCCGGCCCGCTGTGCTGAATGTGACGCCGCAGCAGATCGTCGAAGCATCTGCGGTTCACCAGCCCAGTCAGGGGGTCGCGGTCGGCCTCTGACCGCAACTCGTCGTAGGCCTCAGCCAGCTCGCGCTCGCGAGTCGCGATGCGCTCTCCGGCTCGCACTCTCGCGACGAGCTCATCGTGGTTCACCGGCGCGGTCATATAGTCGTCGGCCCCCTGATCCAGCGCGTGGACGATGTCGGACTTCTCGGTCCTGGAGGTGATCATGATCACGTAGGCCTGGCCGGAGGTGGCGTCCTTGACGCGGCGGCACAGCTCCACCCCGTCCATCTCTGGCAGCATCCAGTCGACGAGCGCCAGATGGATGCCGGGGTCCAGCAGCTCCAGAGCATTGCGCCCATCCTCCGCAACGATGACCTCGTAGCCGCGGCCCTTGAGCAGGCGAGCCATGGTCCGGCGCGCCGCCGGATCGTCCTCTACCACCAGGATCCTGGTCTGGGCCACGGGGGGAGCGCTCCCCTCGTCTGGACCGTTGGGAGTGCCGACGATGAGCCGGGCGGTCGATTCCATCATCGGCGCCGGGGGCGCGCGGCTGAAGGCGACGGCAGAGGTGGAGGATTGCACCTCCCTGGCAACGAAACGCACCATCGCGGCTCATCACCACAGTCGAGAACCCGACTGAGAGAAGGCGAAGCCATGTTCGCGGACGTGACCGAGGCAGTGGAGTACATCGCCGCCGAAGAGGTGGAGATGATCGACCTCAAGGCCATTGACCTGCCGGGGCGCTGGCACCATGTGACCCTCCCGGCCAGCCGCGTGACAGCGGACTCGCTGCGCCACGGCGCCGGCCTGGACACCTCCAGCTACGTCGGCTACAAGACCGTGGAGGCCGGCGACATGCGCGTCGTGCCGGACGTCAGCACGGGCATGCTGGATCCGTTCTGCGAGGCTAAGACACTGAGCTTCATCTGCGAGATCGTGGAGCCAATGAGCGGGGCGGCCTACGCGCGGGACCCGCGCGGCGTGGCGCGACGAGCCGAGGAGCACTTCGCGCAGGTGGTCAGCCCTGGCCATCCGGTTTTCTCCCCCGAGTTGGAGTTCTACGTGTTCTCGGAGGTTAGCTACCGGTCGGAGATGAACGCCGCCGGGTATGAGGTGGACTCAGTAGAGGCGATGTGGGGCAGGCCCCCGGAACAGGGGCCGGAGCTGGGCCACAGAATCCCGGCGCATGGCGGCTATCACGCAGTACCCCCACGCGACAGACTCCACGACCTCCGCTCGCAGATGCTGGCGGCCATCGAGACCGCGGGGGTGCCCGGCCATTACCATCACCACGAGGTGGGGGCACCGGGGCAGGTGGAGATCGAGGTGGGTTTCGGGACGCTGATGGAGATGTCCGATGCGGTCATGACGATGAAGTACCTCATCACCAACATCGCCCACCAGGCGGGGACCTCGGCGAGCTTTATGCCCAAGCCGATGTTCGGCGAGGCCGGGAACGGCATGCACGTCCACCAGTACGTGACCCACGATGGCCGGTCCTTGTTCTGGGACCCCGACGGCGACTACGCCCAGCTCAGCGAGATGGCGCTGAACTGGACCGGCGGGCTGCTGACCCACGCGGCGGCGCTGTTGGCGCTGTGCAGCCCCAGCACCAACTCCTACCGCCGCCTCGTCCCCGGGTATGAGGCTCCCATCAGCGCCTTCTACGGCCTCTCCAACCGCACCGCCGCCATCCGGGTCCCGGCCTACTCGGTGAACGAGCGCGAGAACCGTATCGAGTTCCGGCCGCCCGACGCCACCTGCAACCCCTACCTGGCTCTCGCCGCCATGACCATGGCCGGGCTCGATGGCATTCGCCAGGGCGTGGATCCGGCAGAGCATGACTTCGGGCCCTTCGACACCGACGTCGAGCAGATGGCGCCCGAAGAGCGGGCTCGGATCAGGCAGCTCCCGACCTCGCTGGCGGACGCGCTCGCGGCTCTGGAGGATGATCACGAGTTCCTGCTGGAGGGCGACGTCTTCTCCCGGGATCTGATCGAGGAGTGGATTGACCTGAAGCGGGAGGAGGTCGCGGCCGTCAACCTGCGGCCGCACCCCTACGAGTACGTGCTGTACTACGACCTCTGATCTGACGTGGGCGCCTGCGCCGGGTCGAGCGCGTCTTGACAGACGCTGGGTGTGCAGCTATAGTTGC
>JBNGDZ010000119.1:0-10994 GCA_049975765.1 Armatimonadota bacterium | reverse complement strand
GCGCCGGCACGCGCTCGGCGAGCTGATCCACGACCTCCTGTCGGGAGCAGCGCGCGGCGGCCAGCTCAGCGGCCGCCACCGCCTCCGCGAAGTGCAGGCCAACTCTGACGCTGCCCAGCGCCTGCCCGGCCGCCCGCGACACCTCTCAGCCCACCTTCCTGTGCGCTTCCGCATATTCGCGCCACGGCCGAGGATGTCCTTTTGTGCAGGAGGATTATCGCGCCGTGCCGAGAAGCTATCCACACGCGACGCCTGACAGGCGATCAGCCGCGACCGGCGGTCGGTTCGCCCGGCCGCCGGAGCCGTGGAGGGAGGGCCGACGCGCATGCTCTCAGTAGCCATCTGTGGCGCCGGGGGGCTCGGCCGCAATCACGCCGAGAACTTCGACCGAATACCCGACACTGAGGTCACGCTGGTCTACGATGTCGTGGACGAGGCGGCACGGGCGCTGGCCGAGGACGTGGCGGCTCGGCCGGCGGAGAACGAGTCTGATCTGTGGGGCGATGACATCGATATCGTGGTCGTCACCACCCCCACACCCTTCCACCACTACTACACGGTGAGGGCCGCGCAGGCGGGCAAGCACGTCTTCTGCGAGAAGCCGATGTGCCGGGAGATGCAGCAGGGCGAGGAGATGCTCCAGGCCGTGGAGGACGCCGGAGTCACCTTCATGGTGGGCCACGTGCTGCGCTTCTTCCCCGAGTACGTCCGCGCCCGGGAGCTGATCCTCGACGGCGCCATCGGGGACGTGGGCGTCGCCCGCACCAGCCGCATCAATACGCTGCCGGGCGGGCCGGACTCGTGGTTCTGCAACTACGAGATGAGCGGCGGCGTGACGCTGGACATGACCATCCATGACTTCGACTGGCTGCTGTGGACATTCGGGCCCGCCGAGCGCGTCTACTCGGTGGGAGTCCCCGAGCGCATGCCGCCGATCGACTACGGGCTGACCACGATCCGCTTCGAGAGCGGGGTCATCGCCCACTGCGAGGGGAGCTGGGCGGACCTGGGGCAGTTCCGCACGCACTTCGACATCGCCGGGACCGACGGCCTATTGCGCCACTCCAGCACCGACATGCCAACTCTCACGGTCCAGCGCAGGGGCCAGCGGGAGGGAGTGGCGGCGGTCCAGGTCCCCGAGAGCCCGGCGGCCAAGTCGCCGTACCTGATGGAGGACGAGCACTTCGTGGAGTGCGTCCTGACCTCCGAGCAGCCGGCGGTCTCGGGCGAGGAGGCCCTGTCCGCGGTGGAGGTGGCACTCGCGGCCCTGGAGTCGAACGAGGCCCACGGCAAGGTCATCGAGCTTTAGAGGTCCTGCGCCGCGCGCCGTCGGAGGCCAGTTGCCCGTCGCCGCCATCAACGCCCTGGCGTTACGGCCGGATCACGGTCTGGAGGGAGAAAGACAATGACCAGGCTCGGCATCATGAGCTTCGCGCACCTGCACGCAGACTTCTACGCCACCGCCATCGCGGGACTGGAGGACGTGGAGCTGGTCGGCGTGTGGGATGACAATGCAGAGCGAGGCAGGGAGAAGGCTGCCGAGTACGGCACGCGCTTTTTCTCCACGCCCGAGGAGCTGTTTGCGCCCGAGAACGAGATTCAAGGCGCCATCGTCACGAGTGAGAACGTCAATCACAAGCGGGATGTGCTTGCCGCAGCGGAGGCGGGCGTGGACATCCTCTGCGAGAAGCCCATCTCGGTCTCGGTCGAGGACGGCCAGGTCATGATCGACGAATGCGAGCAGGCCGGGGTGCAGCTCATGATCTCCTTCCCGTGCCGCTACTCCCCCGCCTTCGGGCGGCTGCTGGAGATGGTTCGGGAGGGCGAGCTGGGGGAGATCCTGTGCATCAAGGGCACGAACCGCGGCGAGAACCCCGGCGGCTGGTTCAACGACACGGAGCTGGCCGGCGGCGGCGCGATCATCGACCATACCGTACACGTGGTGGACATGATGCGCACCATGCTCGAGGAGGAGGTCGTGAAGGTCTATGCCGAGATCGACACCCTCTTCGATCCGGACCTGCACTGCGACGATGCGGGGATCCTGAGTATGAACTTTGAGGGCGGCTGCATGGCGACGCTCGACGCCTCCTGGTCGCGGCCGCAGAACTACCCGATCTGGGGCGACGTCACCATGGCCGTCATCGGCACCGGGGGCAACGCCTGGGTGGACCTGTTCGTGGAGCGCGTGGACATCTGGCGCGTCAGCGACGGCACCTACCTGTGGGAGCCCTACGGCCATGACGCCAATGCCGAGATGATCGCTGACTTCGCGCGGTGCGTGGAGACCGGGGCGCCGGTCCCCATCACCGGGTTCGACGGCCTGAAGGCCATGGAGGTCGCGCTGGGCGCCTACCGCTCCGCCCAGACCAATGAGCCCGTGGGCCTGCCACTCGTCTGATACGCGATGAGGTCAC
The DNA here is from genome assembly GCA_049975765.1 of Armatimonadota bacterium. Lineage (GTDB taxonomy): Bacteria > Armatimonadota > Zipacnadia > Zipacnadales > UBA5352 > JAYENL01. The sequence goes on along the minus strand of JBNGDZ010000119.1, from coordinate 8,577 downwards.
GCCGGCCCGAGCTCAAGTCGCGCTCGTGGCCGCTCGGAGCACGGATGTACACCACACACCCGCGGAAACGGGGGATGGTATGCACTTCCTAACGCGGACATGCGGACTCGTCTTTCTGGGGCTGGCCCTCGTCACGCTCATTCTCAGCTTTGTGGACACGGCCCCTGAGGTGATGTCGGCCGCCGACATCCTCCGTGAGGGGCAGTACCCCCTTCCCATCGCCACCAGCGTGAAGTACAAGATCGGCGGCGAGGTGCTCTTCGACGTCATTGCGCTGGCGGCATTCGCGCTCTTCGGCTGGTTCCTGTGGAGCTCGGAGATTCAGCAGACCTGGGCGGTCGTCATCACATTCCTGCTGCTGGCGGGGTCGGTGACGATCAGAGTCACGCCCCTGCTGTCGATGGATGTGGGGAGGCACGCACCGGGGCTGGTCTTCTGGGGGGCCCTGGTGGTGGACGACTTCCATCCCTCGCCCCTGAAGCAGGGTACCACGACCCGCAGAGTCTCCAGCTTCCCGCCGAACAAGTGGTACGCCCTGGCGGTGACGGAGCGGAACCTGTCCCCGCGGGAGCCGCACCCGAACCAGAGCGTGGTGCTCAACTTCTCCGACGCACAGAGCGTCGCAGGCAACTTCCTTCCGGACGGCGCGCAGATCGTCGGGAAGCTGGCCGGGACGCGGACGGTTCTGGACTGGGATCATGAGAAGGCGGTGTACTCCGTCCCCCACCTGATGGTGCAGAAGGTGGCGCCGGTCGGCGCTCGACTCCGGTCCGGTCGGTGACCGGAGCATGCGGCGGGAGAGGAGCGCCCGGCCCATGCAGCAGCGGCGCGAGCGGGCGCTTGCCGTGGTGGCGCTGCTCGCGATGATGGCCATCGTGGCGGCACAGATCGCCCTGCTCGTCACGCACGTGTTCGTCCCCATGGTCCAGGTCGCCGACCGCCTTGCGCGGGAGGACCCATCCGCAACGCCGCAGGGCCCGCAGCGAGCGGGGCGGCGGCCGGAGGATGCCGCAGGGACTCCCTGGCGATGGGTCTCGCTCCTTCTGACGCTCGCGGCCACGGCGATCACTGCCTGCGCCGTGTTCCGCCTCCGCAGGTCGCGCGCGGCGGCCCTTCAATGGGCGTGGGTTGTGCGGATGGGGGTCACGCTCATCCCGGTGGGGCTGCTGGTCTTCTGGCTGCTCAGCGGCCCCGCGGCGTGGTATCGGGGCTTCTTCGGCCGGGCCGCCGGCCCGTAGTCGGCGCACGCGGCACCCTCCAGCGCTCGGTCGCCGGAGGCATCGGCCGCGAGGTGGGTGGCTATGGAGGAGGACAGGCGAGAGGAGTTGGTCTCCCTCGGCGCGCTGGTGCTGATACTGCTCCTGCTCGCCGGGGACGCCGCCCTGCTCGCCACACACCTGTGGGTGCCGCTGGCGCGCGCCATGGACCGCGTGGCGGTTGATGAGCAGGCCCCGCCGACGGAGCTCCAGTCCTCGCCCCAGCCTGCTCCGACCCCCGCTACCCGCTGGGAGGTGGTTCGCGAGCCGAGCCCCTGGGTGTGGGCGGTGGTGGCCATCACGCTGGTGGCCGCGGCCCTTGTCATCATCGCCGCCCTCCGCCTGCAGCAGGGCACCACCGAGCGCGGCCGATGGCTGTGGGTGCTGCTGATGGGCGGACTCGTGATCATCTGGAGTGTCCTGACGGCCTGGCTGATGACCCGCCAGGCCTTCATGTTCGAGCGCATCATCACCCGGCCGGGGCCGCCCGGCCCGCAGCTTTGAGGGACGCGCGCCATGCTGGACGTGCTCCGGGAGATCGCTCAGCGCAAGCGCGAGGAGGTGCTCGCGCAGCAGCAGGAGTTGCCCCAGCACGAGATCGTGCAGCGGTCGCTGGAGGGCCTGGAGCCTCGTCGCAACCTGCGCGCGGCGCTGTCGGGGCGCGAGCTGCGGCTGATCGCGGAGGTCCGCCGCCCGCCTCCTGAGGCCCTGCGCGCCAGCCTGATGTTCGACCCGCGTTACGTGGCCCAGGAGTTCGCCGGGGCGGGAGCCGCCGCGCTGAGCGTCTTCACCGACCACCCGGAGGTCGGGACCGAGGCGCACCTGCTCCGCCGCGCACGGCGCTACATGGCCCTTCCCGTGATCGCCTGGGACTACTTCGTGGACGAGTATCAGATCTATCGGGCCTGGGACGACGGGGCGGACGCCGTGGCGCTGATCGTGGGGCTGGTCGATGACGATGCGCTCCAGCAGATGGTGCGGGCGGCCCGAAAGCTGCGCATGGAGCCTGTGCCCGTCATCCGCGATAACTTCGAGCTTGACAGCGCCATGGCCGCGGGAGCCGAGATCCTGGCCGTCGAGAACCGCGACGTCGAGACGGGCGAGGCCGACCTCTCGGTGACCGAGCGCCTGGCGCGGCATATTCCGGGCGGGGTGCTGCTGATCTCCGCGCATGGAATCACCACCCGCGATGACGCCGAGCGCATGGCGGCGGCCGGTGCGGATGCGGCGCTGTTTGAGCCCCCGCACGACTACGAGCGGGCCGGCGACGCCATCCGCCGGCTGCGGGGCGTGACCGCTCCGAGCCGAGATGAGACCGGCATGCCACGCGCGCCCGAGAGGCACGAGGAGGAATGACAGTGAGCGACACAGCAGACGACATTATCTCGATCATCGACCACGCCGTGCTGGCGCCCGACTGCACGCGGGAGGACGTCCTGGAGGCCTGCGAGCTGGGGGCCGAGCTGGGCATCGCCAGCGTCTGCGTGCTGCCGCGCTGGGCTGAGCTGGCGGCCGACGCGCTGCGGGGAACCTCCGTCCGGCCGGGCACCGTGGTCGCTTTCCCCTTCGGCGCGACCACCAGTGATGCGAAGGCCTTCGAGGCCCGCCAGGCGGCCGCGCACGGGGCCGACGAGATCGACATGGTGATGGCGATCACTGCCCTGAAGTCGGGCGAGACGGCGGCGCTGCTGGATGACATCGCGGCGGTGGTGGGCGCCGTCTACGTGGCCTCCGTGGAGACGCCGGTGGTGAAGGTCATCCTGGAGTGCTGCTATCTGACCGATGAGGAGAAGCGGACCGCGGTGGAGCTGGCGGCTGAGGCCGGCGCGGACTTCGTGAAGACCTCGACCGGCTTCGGACCCGGAGGCGCCACGGTGGAGGACGTGCGGCTGCTACGGCAGGTCGCGCCTGACGGGGTAGGCGTCAAGGCCGCCGGGGGAATCCGCACGCTCGAGGACGCCCGCGCCATGATTGAGGCGGGCGCCGGTCGCATCGGCACCAGCTCCACGCGGGCCATCGCCGAGGAGCTGGGTCTACTGTAGCCGCCGACCCGGCGCCATCGCGCCCGGCACAGGTCGCTCACACCGATCCTCAACCGCAGGAGGCTACCCACACGCCTACCTACGCCGCCACCGGCGTGACTCTGGTCGCCCGCGCCTTCCGGGGCACCGGCCGCATGGTCAGCTTCTACACCCGCGAGCGGGGGCTGGTGGAGGCGGCCGCGCGCGGCATCGGCAAGCCCGGAAGCTCCCTGGCGCCGGCAGTCGAGCTGTTCACGCTCTCCAGGCTCTTTCTGGCCGAGGGCAAGGGCGCCGACCGCCTTACACAGGCCGACGTCATCGAGCCCTTCTATGAGCTGCGCCGGGACACGACCCGCTACGCCTACGCCGCCGTCGCCTGTGAGCTGATCCTGCGAACGACCGAGCCCGGGCAGGTCATCGCCGGCCTCTTCGACACCCTCGTGGACTACCTGCGCGCCATGCAGGGGACCTCCCATCCGCGGCTGCTGAGCTGGGCCTTCGAGCTGAGCTATCTGGAGATGAGCGGGCTGGCGCCGGTGCTGGACCGCTGTGCCCGCTGCGAGCAGCCAATTGTCGGCGGCGTCTACATGCCGGCGCACGGTGGGCTGCTGTGCAGGGACTGCGCCCCGGAGGCGGGTGAGGGCCTGTATATCTCGCCCGGGAGCGCCCGCGCCCTCGCGGCCATGCGCAGCTTCGATCTGGATCGCCTCGACCGCCTGCGGTTACCCGAGCCCACCGCGGCGGAGATCGCGGCGCTGCTGCGCGATCACGTGCGATACCATCTCGATGTGAGCCTGAAGGCCGAGGGGTTCGTCGAGAGTCTGGGGCGGTGGCGGAGGCCACCCGCTGGCCCCCGAGCCGGTGACGATCAGCCGCGACGAGGTGACGCGCATGACCAATGACGAGATCGCACAGCGTCTCGAGCAGATCGCGCTGCTGCTGCAGATAGAGGATGCCAACGTCTTTCGCGTTCGCAGCTACGAGCGGGCCGCGGAGGCGGTCCGGGGGCTGGGTCAGGAGCTGGCCGATATCCGCGAGACCGACGAGGGGCTGCAGGCCATCCCCGGCATCGGTGAGGCCATCGCCGAGAAGATCGAGGAGCTGCTCGACACCGGTGAGCTGGCGTACCTGGACGAGCTGCTCGCCAAATACCCCGCCGGCTTCCTGGAGCTGCTGAAGGTCCCCGGACTGGGGCCCAAGCGCGCCGCGCTGGTTTACCGGGAGCTGGGCGTGGGCAGCGTCGATGAGCTGGAGGAGGCCTGTGTGCGGGAGGAGGTCCGCCGGCTCAAGGGGATGGGGGCGAAGAGCGAGCAGAAGCTTCTGCAGGCCATCGAGAGCTATTGGCAGGGGCGCGAGCGGGCTCTGCTGGGCGACATGCTGCCGATCGCGGAGGGCCTGGTGGCGTGGCTGTGCGGCCTGCCGGAGGTCATCCAGGCGGACTACGCCGGCAGCGCCCGGCGGGGCCGGGAGACGGTCGGCGACCTCGACCTGCTGGCCACGTCCGAGAGCCCCGCTGCGGTCTGCGAGGCCTTCGCGGCATCGGCGCAGCTCGCCGAGGTGGAGCTGGCGGGCGAGACCAAGGTCAGCGGGCGGCTGCCCGGCGGCCGGCAGGTCGATCTGCGTGTCGTGGAGCCGCAGAGCTGGGGGGCGGCGCTGTGCTACTTCACCGGCTCGCAGCAGCACAACATCCGCCTGCGCGAGCGGGGGCAGAGCATGGACCTGAAGGTCAACGAGTACGGGGTCTTCCGCGCGCCCCGGGGCGATGAGGAGGAGCTGGAGGCCGAGCGCGTCGCCGGCGAGACGGAGCAGAGCGTCTACGAGGCGCTCAAGCTGCCATGGATCCCGCCGGAGCTCCGGGAGGATCGCGGTGAGATCGCGGCGGCTGAGGCCGGCGAGCTTCCAGACCTGATCGGGCTGGCGGACATCCACTGCGACCTGCACGTGCACACTACCTACACCGACGGTCGCGCCACCATCGAGCAGGTCGCCGAGGCGGCACGCGAGCGCGGCTACTCGCACCTGGGCATCAGCGACCACTCCGCGTCGCTGTATGTCGCCGGCGGCATCGGTGTGGGCGGCGTCAGGCGCCAGCGCGAGGAGATCGACGCGCTCAACGCACGCTTCGCCGAGGGGGGCAGCGAGTTCCGCCTGCTCCTTGGCTACGAGGCGGACATCACTCCCGACGGAGACCTGGACCTCGATGACGAGATCCTCGCGCTGCTGGACTACGTGGCGGGCGCCATCCACCAGGGCATGTCAGCCGATGCCGACCGCATGACCGCGCGCGTGGTCAAAGCACTGCGGACCGGCCTCATGGACGTCCTTGCCCATCCCACCGGACGACTGCTGCTGGAGCGGGATCCCTACGGCCTTCGCGTCGGCGAGGTGATCGAGGCCGCCGTGGAGATGGACGTCGCACTGGAGATCTCCGCCACGCCGAACCGCCTGGACCTCTCCGACGTGCACAGCCGGGTGGCGCAGGAGCGCGGCGCGCTGCTGTCGATCAACACCGACGCACATGCGCTGGAGCACCTGGACTTCATGCGCTTCGGCGTCATCACCGCCCGCCGCGGGTGGATCGAGGCGGACACGGTCATCAACACCTGGCCGCTGGCGAGGCTGCAGGAGTGGCTGCAGGGGCGCCGCTGAGGACCAAGGCCGCTGCCGTCACCGTCGGCACGGACGGTGTTACGGCCGCAGCGGCGCTTGGCCTCGGCCCATGCCTGGGGACCTGACGGACAGGCTGCACAGACCGGTCCCGCGGGCGGCTGGCCAGTCGCGCGGCCGGCGCTGTCAGTCCTCCACCACCGGCAGGACCGACATCCGCAGCCGAGCACAGCCCAGCGGAATGAGCATGAGCGTCTCCTCGCCCTCATCGGAGAACGCGGGGCTGCGCGGGACCGGCTCCACAGTGTTCGTCTCGTCCAGGCCCCACCCGTGAATGCGCTTGCCGCGGGCCTCGATCTCAATGGGCGCGTCCTCGACAGTCCATGGCTGGTCGGCCACCGACCCGATCCTGCTGACACGAAGATACCGCTCCGGGCGTGCGCGATCGAGCATGAGCCCGTAGGCCCACGGCGATGTGGGAAGCACCTCCCACTCCGGCCACTGGTCCGTGCCGCCGCAGCGCTCCCAGCGCTCCTCGATGCGCACGGAGTAGCTCAGCGGCCCGCGGTCCACCGCCACCCCGCCGGTGCGCGGCCACTGCGTGACGCCCAGCTCCATGCCGAACTCGATCTCGACGGTGTCGCCGGGGCTCCAGATGCGCTCGATGCGCAGATAGCCGCGCGACTCACCCCCCGGCTGCAGCGGCTCGCCGTTCAGCTCTGCGAGCACTGACGTCGCCCAGCGGGGCACACGCAGATACAGCGGGAAGGCTACATCCCGCTCGGCCTCCACGCACAGGGAGACGCGGCCCGAGAACGGATACGCGGTCTCCTCCGTGATGCGAACCTCCTCACCGGCCTCGCCCACGCGCGCGCTCACCTTCGATGCTGCGTACATCCACGCCGCCAGACCGTTGTCAGAGGTAGCCTGCCACAGGTTCTTGCAGTACCACGGCCAGCCCATGGCTACGTTGTGCTGGCAGCAGCGGTAGATGTGCGGCGAGTAGCAGATCTGACGGCCCTTGTTGTAGTAGTCGTGCTCCTCCCCGGCGTCAAGCTGCGGCTGGTTCGAGGCGGTCAGGTAGTGGAGGCCCTTCAGCCACGGGTCGCTGGCGGCGGGGAAGTGGTTGAGCATCACATCCTCGGTGCGATCCGCCCAGAGCGTGTCGCCGGTCAGCCGGCCGAGGCGGTAGAAGCTCTTGGCGAACTCCACCATGGCGCAGGTCTCGATGGCCTGCCTCGGATCGGTCTTGGCCGTCCGGACCCGCTCGTCGGCGCCAAAGATCCCCCGCGGCTGCTGCCCCCAGGTCGCCATGTGTTGCCGGTACCAGTACTCGCTCGCGGCGATGCGCCACGCCTCGCCGGTCTGGGTGGCGTAGGTGCCAGGATAGGAGAAACGCTGGGTGAAGTTCACCACGTGATGGTCCAGCCACTCATCCTCCGGCGGCGTAATGGCGTCGAAGAAGCGCGTGCCCAGCGACAGCAGCCAGCGCTCGCCGCTGCGGTTGAACAGCCAGTAGAGGTGCGGGAGCGTGTCGCCGGCGCGGTTGCGCTGCACGTGCAGCTTCCAGTGAGTCTGCTCGGGGTCGAGAGCGGGGACGAACTCGTCGCTGGAGAGCCGCCGGCACCACTCGAAGAAGTTGCGCATCAGGGCCGGGACACTCTCATCGCCAGTGTGCTCGAAGTGGCTGATGAGGGCGTCAAGCATCACCATGTGCGGCCACAGGTCAGGCGCCGTCCCCCCGGGCACCTCGTGGCCCTTGTGCATGCGCGCGCCGAAGTAACCGCCCTCGTCCTGGGAGGTGATGGCGGCCTCGATCCAACGGCGGGCCTCGGCCTGCATGGCGTCATCGCCAAGCAGCACGGCCAGGTCGTAGTAGCCGCGCAGCCAGTAGGGCTGCTCCTCCCAGCCCGGCTCATCGCCGCCGAACCAGCCGTTGCCCTCGTCGAGGAAGTCGCTCAGCTCCCCCAGATGGCCGGTCATGCCATCGCGCATGAGTTGGAGCTGATGGCCCAGCCACCCGTCCGGCCGCACGGCCCCCAGCGGCAGACGCGTGAGCGGATTCGCCATCAGCGGCGGGCGGTTGCCCTGATACCAGCGGCTGGTGCTGCTGGCGCGGGGCGCATCGACGAAGCTGACATTCACGGTTGCGCACCTCCGTGGTGCTGGCTTGAGCTGACGGAAAAGGCTGCCTCACCCTCTTGCAGTTCGCGGTGCGAACTGCCTTCCCCCTCTCCCTGGCTCGCTTCGCTCGCACCCGGGAGAGGAGGAAAACGACAGGTCGGCCGCGAGTCATATTCCTGCGCCGAGCCCTGGGCTCTCGCCGTACGCAGCGGCGCCGAGCCGACGCGTTGGCCGTTCGCCGTGAGTCGTGCCGTCACGCCGTACGGAGGGGCGGGCTGCCCAGCTCCCCCGGCCGCTTGTCGTTGCCGCCCGGACCGGCGGGTTCTAAGGGCCGCCGGGCATCTCTCGCGCAGTCTCACAACGGGCCTCCGGTCGGCATGCGGGCGCCCGCCTCGCAAGGTGCGGACAACGGCGGCCCGGACCGGGCAGCCTGTCCGTTAGGTCTGAATCGGTGCGATCGCGCCGCGGTTCTTGTGGAGGTCACCGGGCGCAAACCTGTACTGACGAGAGTGCATTGGGCGCCATCTCACACCTTTCCGGACAGGCTGCGGAGGCCGACCCCTCCACAC
>JBNGDZ010000118.1:0-11033 GCA_049975765.1 Armatimonadota bacterium | reverse complement strand
GACCGTCATCTCTCCGGGGTGCGTCAGCACCGGTCGGATGCACTCCACCGCAGACACCTCCCGTCCCGAGTGATCATGCGCTGCCGGTGGGCCTCTGATGCTCTGCCCACCAGCTCAGCAGTCATGTCGCGGGGGAGGCTTCCCCGCCCGGCGCTGAGACCCTCCCCGGGTCTAATCGGCGGTCCTGAAGCAGATCCCCAGCGGGAGCACCGGCCGCCCGTAGAGGTCCTTGTACCCCGGGTAGAAGCTGTCGTTGAGGCCGATGGCATAGACGCTGCCGGGGCTGAGCCGGATCGGCAGCGTTGCCGTCAGGCGATCCTCGCTGACCTGCGGCGCGCCTCCATCGCGCGCGCCGGGATAGAGACCACACCCCCGGAAGATCACCCAGGAGTAGTCATCGGGGGCCACCGGGCGGTCGAAGGTCACCGTGATCTCGCGCAGGCGGAAGTCCACGTCGGTGGCGCCGGGCGCGGGATCGCAGCTCACCACCCGCGGGTTGAACTGCTCCGGCGTTCGCTCGCCGGTGGAGAAGACCCAGGCGAATCCCACCGCCGGCACGCCGCTCGTGTCTACGAACCGGCTGCGACCCTTCGTCGCGTTGATCGATACCGCGTAGGTGACGTCGTCGAAAACCTCCGCGGGCAGCGTGCAGGTCGTGCCGTCGGCGCTCCACTGCGGCTGGGCGTTCCGCACGCCGGGATAGGCGCCAGCCCAGCGTAGATCCCCGAACCCGACCTGCTCCGTGCTCATCGGCCGGTCGAAGGTGACGGAGATCTCGGCCAGCCCCGGATCGACCTCGGTGGCGAAGGGCTCGGGGCTGCAGGCGATCATCCGCGGCGGCAGGTCGGTCAGCTCCTGGGCCCTCGCGCCTGTGCTGAGACCCACGAGCGCGATCACGGCGAATACGACGGCGACTGTGCGGAGGTTCATGGCGATCCCCTCGGTGGAGCACGAGTATTTCGGAGCTTGCTGCAGTGTATTCGCGCCCGCCCCCGCCGGGGTTACAGGGACGCCGATTCCCACGTGGCTGCCGCGCTCTTCTGGACGCGCCTGTTCACCGGCCGGCCAGCTCATGCAGGGCCTCGCCGATCGCCGTGCGCCGCTGCAGGAGGAAGCCTGCATCCGCCCCGATGGGGTAGCTGGCGCGCACCTCCTCCGGCACCTCGAGCAGGCGGCGATGCAGGGAGGCCGGGCTGTCTTCAAGCGCATCCTCCAACAGCACCAGGTACTCGTAGTCCTCCATGCCCTCGCGCAGTATCTCCAGACGCTGCGAGCTCCACGGGCGCCCGTCGTGGCCGGGATAGCACATATTCCCGATGCCGTTGTGCCCGCCATGGCCCGCCGGCTCGAAGGCCTCCCACACGGTGTCGCCGGGCTTGGGATGGAAGCTGGCCGGGCGGTTGGGCCTGCGCCAGCTCGACTGGATGCTCCAGTAGAGGATACCGTCGAGGCGGTGCCTGTAGGTCAGCCACGGCATGGAGCGCGCAGCGACTGAGGGCACGTCCAGATCGAAGAAGTGGCCGACGGTGTACCACCAGCACTGCTCGCCGCGCCGGTGGGCCTCAGTGACATCCTCGGGGCGCATCGCGCCCACGATCGGGCACCAGACGTCCACGTTGCCGTCGAAGGCGCGGTCGATGGGCCGGGTGAGCACCAGCAGCCGCCGCATCTGTGGGAAGCGTTCGCCGATGATGCTCGCGCGGCGGTTGATCTCGTCGGTGACCGACTGCTTCTCGGCCGGCTCATCGGCCAGATAGACCAGGGCCTCGTCGTAGAGGCCGCGTTCGGCCAGGATCTCGTCCCACTCCGCCAGCTCCTCCAGGGCCTCCTGAAAGTAGTCTTCCTCGGCGCGATGGCCGGCGCTGTAGATGTACTTGATGACGAAGGCGCTCATGCCGCCGGCGAGGCAGACGTCCAGGTCCTCGGGGGGCGGCTGCATCTGACCGTACAGCGACGTGGGGTTGAGGCGGTGCTCCAGCCAGAAATCATAGTAGTGCTGCTTCAGGTCCTCCCAGCCGAAGTCGCGCCCGCGATACCAGGCGTCAACCAGCAGGCTGGACATCGAGAAGACGTTGGGCAGCGAGATGCGCGTGGGCAGCGTGAAGTCCCACACCCGCACGCGCACGGGTACCGTTAGCTCACCCAAACCCTGCGGCCGAATGTGCACCGCGCCGGTGTACTCCCCGGCGGGGGCGTCCTCCGGGATTGCCACAGTCAGCCAGATGGGCTGCACCCGGCCGCGCGGCAGGTCGAAGGCCGCCACGGGGCTGATCCCGTCGGGCCACAGGCCCACGTGATGCGTCAGGAAGGGCGCATCGCGCGTCCGAACGTAACAGACCAGGCCCAGCTCCACAGCGTCCTCAAGCGTGACCGGTCCATGGAGCGGGTCGCACCTCACCGTCACGTCCGCCAGGTCCTCCCGGACCGCCGCCACCAGCACCTGGCCGGACTCCCGCTCATTGCGAGCGCACTGCAGGCGGAGCTGTCCCGCGTTTTCGGCCGGCCAGATGTCGCGGAAGACCTTCTCCATGGCACTGACCGCGCCGACGGCCGCGGCGCCACGCGCGTCACGCCGCAAGCGCGCGAAGCTCAGCCGCGCCTCGGCCTCATAGGCCGTCTGCTGCAGATCGCGGAACTGCGCCTCCATGCCGCGCCACTGGTCCTCCATGATATCGGCCTCGCGGGCGAGCAGATCATCAAAGCGCGTCGCCTCATCCGCGGCGGAGCGCAGCGCCGCCGGGACGATGGCGCTGATCTCCGCTGTCTCCTCAGCCAGGCGCTGCAGGCGTCGCGAGAGCCACTCGTATCGTTCGCGATTGGCCTCCACGAGTCTCGGGATGCGACTCGTGCCGTAGAGGCTGAACCGGTTGAGGACCGTCCACTGGTAGTTGTGCAGGCTCAGCACTTCCATGCGCACGTAGCGGGCCCGGATCGGCTCGTCCAATATGCGATACCAGTATCTGCCCTGGCCGCCGATGTCCCGCACCTGCAGGGTCGTCGTCCACCGGCCCGCCTCGAGCCCGAAGCTGAGGTCGAAGTCATCGGCGGACTTGTCGTGGTAGCGCCAATCGATCTCGATGGAACGGATGGAGCGGACCTGCCCCAGATCCAGCTCGAACCAGTTGGGCAGCGCGCCTGGGTATGACAGGTGACTGCCGTCGCCGATGGCGCCGCGAACGTCGTAGGGCGGCGGGTTGACGCCCTCGGAGACGTCGTGCACCGTTGTGCCGCTGCCAACGTGGGCGAAGTCCACCGGCGGCTCATCGGCCCTCACCAGCACCGCCAGGGCGCCTATGAGCAGCGCCACGAGCGCCTGCGTCACGCATAGCGAGAGCTTCTCCCGAAGTAGCACTGGCGTCACTAAGCGGTCGCCTCCCCAGGTCGTGATGTGTGCACGTATCCCTGGACTGCAGGACATTGCCCGAGGGGCTCCATGCTGCGCGCCCTGGCCCACGGGCTCCGCTGACGCTGCAGTCTCCCTGCCTGCATGGCCCTCAGGGCAGCGCGATGGGGTAGGTCCCGTAACGGCGCCCCGCCTCGCTCATGGCCATGATGTTATCGAGCGTGCAGTAGTGCGCCAGGCTGTTGCCGCTGGTGAGGATGTACCCCCCGCCGGGAGCCACGTCCCGGATCAGCCCTCGCACCTCCGCCTCGATCTCCTCGGGCTCGGCCATCATCAGCAGGTTCAGGTCCACGTTCCCCAGCAGGCAGAGGCGGTCGCCGTACTCCCGCTTCATCCACCGGATGTCCATGGCGCCCTTCTCGTTGGGGTGCAGTCCGTCGATGTCCAGCGACAGCAGGTCGTCCAGCAGCGGGACCACGTTCCCGTCGCTGTGCAGCACCCACGGCTTGCTGACGCCCTCGGCTATGGCCTGGAAGCGCGGTGTAACCACCTCGTGGAACAGCTCCGGGGAGATGAGAGGGCCGCTCTTGCCCGCCAGATCGTCGGTGGAGCAGATCACGTCGATGTCCAGATCGCAGGCGCGCCGCATCACCTCTCCCGCCCAGTCGCAGTAGATGTCGAGCACGGTCTCGACGAACCCCCGGCGCTCGAGGAGCGCGATGCAGAAGCGCTCCATGCCGACGCTGAGCATGGCGGAGAAGAGTCCCTGGCGGGTGATCATCCACAGCGAGAGATCCTCTCTGTTCGCGGCCCACTCCGCCAGCGACTCGTAGAGGTGGTCGTCCTGAGGATCGGGCAGGTCGATGAGGCCGAGGTCCGCCTCCGAGCGGATCAGGCCCTCGGTGTAGAAGGGCGATCCGGCGCCGGCGCGGGCGCGCTTGGTGTAGACGGGCGCCCGGAGCACGTAGCAGATGTTATCCTTCCCCAGCCGCCGGGCCAGCTCGATCTCGTCCTGCAGCCCACGCGGATTGGTCTCCAGGTCGGGCATCCGGGGGAACTCGCGCCCCAGCACTTGCTCCGCGATCTCCTGATCCACGCCGATCTCGCAGAACGGAACTCGATCCGGCTCTCCACCGGCCAGGGCGGTCGCCACGCGCTCGCGGGAGGTCATTGGGCTCTCTCCTGTTCGGGGTGCAGGACGATACGTCCCTCTCCGTGTTCCTCGCCGGGCAAAGCCGCTCCGGCGGTCATCTTGCTCCCGCCCTCGGTGATCGGAGGGCGAGTTCGACAGCGTGCGCATCTTCACGGCCGCCTCGTCGCAGCGCTACTGTCTGCTGTGCGCCGCGGAGGTCTCCCGGTGCGTGCGGATGCCGTAGAAGGGAAAGTAGCCTGCGCCGCGCATGCCCTCCGCCCGCGCGGCCTGAAGTTGCTGATCAATCACCGCGTCAGCCAGCGGGTAGCTCGGCCAGGCCCCCTGGATGTACGTCACGCCCAGCAGCGGGAAGATGCGCGAAGTGTCGCCGCCCAGCTCCCGGTCGGCGATGGTCCTGAGGGTGTGGGACTCGCCGCGGAACAGCGGTGCGCTGGGCGTGTACTGCCCCACGCACACCCAGTCCATGATGCCCTCATTCAGCCACCGGGGCCAGTCCTGTCCGGCGCGATCGGCATCCGGGGCCAGCCGCGACCACACGTACCCGCTCAGCTCCGCGTCAGGCCGCGCCTGCCCAACAGCGTCCCGTAGCTGCCGCATGTACTCCGTGATGCTCTGCCGCTGGAACTGGCGCCAGTCGGGATCGTAATGATCCACGTCCGCCAGCGAGCGCCCGTACCGCTCCCGGAACAGCCGTGCGCACAGCTCGCAGTGACAGCCCGGTCCGGGGCGACAGGCGTCCAGGGCCACGCCCGCCACATCGTAGTTGCGCACGATCTCAGCCACCAGCGAGCTGTGGAATGCTCGCACCTGGGGATTGTTGTAGCAGTACCACGTGCCGGGTGTGCCGTCGCTGCCCATCATCGCCCAGTCGGGATGGGCCTCCAGATCGACCTCCTGCGCCCAGCCCAGCGCGTAGCCGGCGTAGATGGCCACTCCCTGCCGCTCGCCCTCCGCCACGGCCACGGCGAGCTGATCGTACTGTGGCCTCTCGCCCCGGGAGATCTCACTCATGTACCGATCGCCGTCGGTGCCGCGCGCGCCGACGACCAGTCGGGTCACGCCCGCCGCCCTGGCATCCGCGATGAGCCGCCCGATGCTCTCCGGGCCCTCGCCAGGCGTAGGCGAGACCCCGTAGTGCCCCGAGCCCCAGCCGAGCAGCTCCAGCCGGGGCGGCGAAGCCGTCTGCGGCCGCGCGGCGCCGACGGTCACCGTGGCGTCGATAGGCTCCTCGACGAGGCCATCCGGAGTGGCCAGACGTACAGTCGCGGCGACCTGCACCGACTGAGGCGGATCGCTTTCCATCGGCCAGAGATAGGCGCCGGTCGGCACGCCGTCAGGCGCGACTTCCTCCTGCGCCGGGGCCCGCCGGTCTCCGGCTCGCACCGTCAGCGTGAGGTTGTGCAGAGGCACGATGTTGCCGCCGGCGTCGCGCAGCACCGGCCTGACACGCACGCCTCCATCGGCGCTCTGAGCGCTCGCCTGCAGCTCATACTCGCTGAGATCGGCCAGCGAGAACGCGGCCGTCACGCCCCAGGGCCCCAGCGCGCGACTGAGCCGCTCGAGCCGCACGGCGTCCCAGAAGCTGAAGGTCTGCCCGGTGCGAGCGTCCTCGTAGGGCTCTCCCTCCGGCTTCTCGGTGCTGTAGATCAAGAAGCTCTTGAACCGGTCGGTGACGAACACCCAGCCTCCGGGCGCCAGGTCGCCGGCATTGGCGTGTGTCGTGCCGGACATTCTGACGGGGAAGGTGTGCGCGCCGGGCTCCGACAGGTCAAGACGCTCGTCGGTGTAGATCTCAGCCAGCTCGCGGTGGTCCGTGGAGTAGAGCGTCCAGTACTGGCTGCCCCACGCCGAGGTGAGGTAGATGGGCGCGGTGCGCGTGACGTCGATCTCGCAGGTCAGCTCCAGATTGGTGTGCTCGGGGCCGTCGCAGTGGAAGACGTGCGCGATCGGCCGAAAGCCCGTGATCTCAAAGCGCGGCCAGTCCGTGAATCGGCCGTGCATCCCGGTGACCGAGACGGGGATCGTGGTGCGCTCCACGACGGGCAGGTCGGCCACCGGGCCGAGGTAGATGTCATCGAGGTAGATGGAGCCCTCGAAGCCCCTCATGTAGACGTAGGGTCGGATGCGCGCGATCGGCGCCCTGGGCATCCAGCGGGCCTCGTGGTAGACCCAGCTCCCGCTCTCCTCCGGACTGAACTCAAAGGGCCCGTACCACGCCAGCATGGTCCCGTCGCGGAAGTCCACATGGAAGGTCACGCCGCCGCGGACACTGCCCGTCTGCTCCGCCGCCTCGGGCCGCAGCCAGAACGCCGCCAGGATCGGCTCCGCCTGGGACTGGCTAACGTCGATCCCATCCGCATAGGGCGCGCTGAAGCTCGTCTCGCCCGCGGGCATATCCACCCGCAGCGCGCCCCGTCCGGCGTGGACCATCTCGTGGTCGATGACGCCACCCTCCCACAGCGATGGGGCATCCGCCTCGAAGTCGGCGTCGTCGATCCAGTTGTCAGCCCGCGCCTGGCCGATGGTGAGCCAGACGCCCACAAGTGCCATCGTCAGGGCTGTGCGCATGTCGAGCTCCCTCGGGACATCATGGACACGCTACCCTGCCGCTTCGTTGAGCACCGCACCACCACCTGCGCGCCGCGTGCGGCTCGGCGGGAGTTCACAGCTCGGGCAGGGGAGGCGGCCTCCGCCGGAGAAGGCGTGCCGGGCCTGTGGTTGGGCGCCACGCGGCTCACTGGCCGCGGACAGCGCTGAGAATACCCCGAGGGTGGGATCCAGATGACGTGCGCACGGGCGATCGGCAGGACCGCGGCCCTGATCGTCATCACCGCCGCGGCGTCGAACTGCATGGGCCTGGCGGACCTCGAGGAGGGCCTGGTCGGGTGGTGGCGCTTCGAGGACGCCGGAGGCCTGGTCGCCGAGGACGCCTCCGGCCACGCCAACGACGCCGAGATCTGGGAAGCAAAGTGGGTCCGGGGCCCGTTCGGGACCGCGCTGTGGTTTGACGGCGAGAGCTCCTACCTCTCCGTGCCGCAGGTCCCGGGCCTGGACGGCTCCGAGGAGCTCACGGTCTCCGCGTGGGTCTACTGGGAGGCGGGCGGCCGCTACCCCAACATCATCACCGGCGGCACGTGGAGTCCGGGGGGCTTCATGATGTTCGTCTCCGACCGCACCTGCAGCTTCCGCATGGGTCGGCCGGGCCACCGCGCGAATGATCCGCAGTCGGACTGGCGGGAACAGGGCGTCCCTCTCGTCTCCGGCTTCGAGCTCGGCCGCTGGTACCACCTGACGGTGACCTTCAGGCGCCCGGAGATCACGACCTACGTAGACGGCGAGAGGGTGGCCTCGGCGCAGTGGGACTTTCCGGTGGGCTACTCGGGCGACCTGCTGATCGGCCGCTGGGGGGAGGGCCGTCCGCACCACAGGGGGCTGATCGACGATGTCCGCCTTTACACTCGCGCGCTCAGCCCCGATGAGGTGACGGCCGTCTACGAGGCTGGGTCCGGGGGGCGCCTGGCAGCGGGCGGCGATGAGGAGCCCTATGAGATCATGCCTGACCAAGAGCAGGTGGTCCCGATCATGGCGACGCTGCGAACTGATGACTTCGAGCTTGCGATCAGCGAGCGTGGCCGGATCGCCTCGCTCACTGAGAGGGAGACCGGCCGCAGTCTCCTCGACGCGCCCACACCCATTGCCTGGGCGCGGGTCGGCGAGAGGATCCTCCGCCGGGTGCGGTGCTCCTGGGAGCAGCAGAGCGGGCGTCTGGGGCTGACCTTCGGCGCCGATGAGGTGCAGGCGGTCATCGGCGTGCAGGACATGGGGAGCTATCTGGCTCTCGAGGTGCTGGAGGCCGATGAGCAGATCGAGGAGCTGGCGCTGCTGCAGCTTCGCCTCCAGTCGCTGCCGCTGCGCAACGTCATGTCCGGCGTGGTGGCCGACGACGGGGCGGGCGTCTGCATGCGGGCGCTGAACATCGACACGCACGTGACGCTGGGGGGCGAGCCGCCCACGCTCTCGGCGCGGGCCTACAGCGACTACGGCATCGTGGGGGCGCGAGTGGGGCTGGTGGCCTGCCCCAGCTCCGAGCTTCGGCCCAGGCTGCAGGATCTGGTTCGAGGAGAGGAGGTCCCCATGTCCGGCCTCGGCGGCCCGTGGTCGCTCGGCGCCGACGCCAATCGCGGCTCGTATCTGTTCGCACGTGTGTCGGAGAGCAACGTGGATGAGTGGATCGCGCTGGCCAGGCGCGGCGGCTTCACCCACGTGCACTTCAGCGGCTGGTGGCAGACGCTGGGGCACTACGAGCCGAGTGAGGGCCTCTTCCCCAGCGGTCTTGCAGGCGTCAAGGAGTGCGTGCGGCGCATCCACGCTGCGGGGCTGAAGGCCGGGATGCATACGCTCACCGGCTGCATCCAGCCCGCCGACTCGTGGGTGACGCCGGTGCCCGATCCGCGCCTGGCCGCCGACGCCACGTACACACTCGCCCGGCCGATGGACGAGGACTCCGACGCCATCTACACCATCGAGGAGCCGGGCAACCACGACATCATCTGGAGCTACTCGGGCTCGGGCAATGTCATCCGCATCGGCGATGAGCTGATCCATTACGCTGCGATCTCACGCGAGGAGCCCTACGGCTTTTTGGAGTGCACCCGCGGGGCCTTCGGGACAGTAGTGTCCGCGCACCCCGAGGGCGCCACGGCGGAGCATCTGCGCCAGCGCTACCTGGCCTTCTACCCCGATGAGCGCAGCACCCTGGTGGGGGAGGTCGCCGACCGAATCGCGCGTGTCTACAACGAGTGCGAGTTCGACCAGATCTACATGGACGGCGCTGAGGGCATGGGAGGTTGGCACGCCATCGACACCATGCGCACCGCCATCTACCAGCGCCTGAACCGCCCCGCTCTGGTCGAGGCGTCGAGCTGGGGCCACTGGAACTGGTACTACCACTCGCGCGTGGGCGCTTGGGACCACCCCAAGTGGGCTCTCAAGGAGTTCACCGACATGCACTGTGAGGACATCCCCTACTACCGCCAGGCGGGACTGCTGCAGGCGCAACTGGGGTGGTGGGTGGTGCTGGGGCCCGGCTCCTTCCACGACGCAGAGATGCCCGACGAGATGGAGTACTTCTGCGCCAAGATCCTGGCCAATGACGCGCCGATGTCGGTCCAGGGCGTGGGGGCGATCGGCAGCCCCGCCAACGCCCGCATGAGGGAGTACCTCACCATGACCGGCCAGTACGAGCGCCTCCGGCTGGCGAGATACTTCGACGAAGCGGTGCTGCGCAGGCTCCGCAGGCCCGGCCAGGACTACCACCTGCGTCAGGCCCCGGACGGCGAGTGGGAGCTGATTCCCCGCGACTACCGCGCTCACACCGTCACCGGCCTCGATGACGGCAGCGACACCTGGAGCGTGCCCATCACTGAGCCGGACCAGCCAGCGCGGCTGCGCATCAAGGCGCTCTACGACGTGGCCGAATTCGATGCTGAGGGCGGCGTCCTCATCGCCGACTTCAGCGACCTGAGTGCATTCGAGGTCCGCGCCAGCGCCCAGAATGTGAGGCAGCAGCTCGCGGCGCCGGACGGTGCGGCCGGCGAGCGGGCTGCCGTGATCCTCGCGGCCACCAACGAGGGCGACTCCGCCCGCGGGGCGTGGACGAAGGTCGGCAGGCGCTTTGAGCCGCATCTGGACATGGAGGGCTGCGACGCCCTGGGCGTGTGGGTGCACGGCGACGGCAGAGGCGAGCTGCTCAACATTCAGCTCGCGAACCCGCCGGAGTACTCGCGCGCCCTCGCCGACAACTTCGTGGCGGTGGACTTCGAGGGCTGGCGCTACGTCGAGCTTCCGCTGCGCGAGCGTGATCCCGGGCTGTATCGGGCGCATATCTGGCCCTACGGCGGGCAGCACCCGATCTTCCGCAATCGCCTGGTGGTCAACCACGTCAGCGAGCTGAACATCTACGTCAACAATGTTCCGCCGGGTGAGACCGCGACCGTCCATCTCGGGCCCATCCGGGCGCTTCCCACCGCGGCGGTGCAACTGGACGAGCCGCGGCTGACGATCAACGGCGAGCCGGTGGCGCTGCCCGTCTCGCTGCACAGCGAGGGATACGTGGAGGTGGATCCCAAGGGCGCCTGGCGCCTCTATGACCGCCGCTGCGAGCTCCAGCAGCGTGGCCGGCTCGAGGACCCCACGCCAGGGCTGCGCACCGGGCTGAACTCGCTGGCGTTCTCGTCGGCGACCGAGGCCGCGCGTGCCGAGGTCACGGTCATCGCGGAGGGGCAGCCGCTTCGCGGAAGGGCCCGCGACGGGGAGATCGACTGGAGCGCCCTGCGCTATGAGTACCTCGCGCCGCGCATCGTTACGGCGATGGACGGCCGGCAGAACGCGTGGGACGTCATCTGCCGCCAGGGCTCGGGCGCGACGCTGGGAGCCGAGATCATCGTGGAGCAGTCCGGCGCCTCGCCCGCCGCCTACGAGGCCGCCTCCGCGCTCACCATCGAGAGCTTCGACGACCTCAGCTTCTTCGCCGACAGC
>JBNGDZ010000117.1:8032-11050 GCA_049975765.1 Armatimonadota bacterium | reverse complement strand
CAGGTATCCCGGGTACTCCGTCTCCACGCGGCCGGCCAGCGCGCCGAAGAATCGCGGCGGCCTGCCCGCCACCGGATGGCGCTCCACGATGTCAGCCTGCCGATGAAAGAGCTCATCGTAGGTCATGGCCTTGCGCCCAGCGAGGCTGCCGTCCTCGTAGAGGCCGACGCCGGTCGCGCACACCACCTCCAGCCTGTCGCGGCCGGTCGGCCAGCGCGCGTCGATGATGACGTGTCGGTCGCAGGGCCGGGCATCGGCGACCATCAGCCGCACCCCGCCGGCCGGCTCCCGGTCGGCGTGAACCCGGAAGGCAGCCATCTCGACCGTAGGCGCATCGAAGCGCTGCCAGGGGCTCTGCATCGGGCTCTCGATCGGCTCCGCGTCGGGACCCGGCTGGACCCGCCACCAGGGCCCTTCGCGCCGCACGAAGCCGCTGCGGGTGAGGTCAAAGACGTCGCGGGGGCCCTTATAGTAGCCGTTGACGAACCAGCGTGGAGCCACGGCCAGTCGAACCGGCTCGTCCGGGACGCGATCCACTACCACCTTGAACCACAAGGGCTTGCGGAACCGGGAGATGATAGGAGCGACCTCGGAGGCGTTGTCACCCCGCCACGACCATGGACCGGAGGCGGGCTCCAGCGACAGATCAGTGCTCAGGAAGACGAAGTCCAGGACCCGCGGCGCCGGCGGCCGCTGGTTGCGGCCCTTGTGGATGACGACCTCCGCCAGGCCCTCCTGCAGGTCAACCGTCTCCCCGCCGACGTAGGCGAGCTCCGTGCTGTGCCAGTGCCAGGGCCCCATCACCGTCAGGCCGCGGCCGAAGGGGAAGTAGGCCGGCTCCTCGATGCGCCCGTAGTGCTCGTCGAGCAGGAGGCGACCGCTCTGCCGGACGCGGACGCCGAAGACCTGTCCGAAGCCGTACGACAGCTCGCAGCGGACCCACAGCCGGTAGCGACCGGCGTCGCGGACCATGATGCGCCGCACCGCCTCCGCGGCCTCGTCGCTCTCGTCCGCCATCATCTTGTTGCGCGACCACATGTTTGGCAGGCCTGCGAACTGCCCCAGCGGCGTCTCCCGCCAGCCGCCGTCGGGGCTGAGGAAGCGCTCGGCCTCCAGGCAGAAGTGCTGGGCGCCGGTCTCGCGATCACGCACCGGCTCGACTGCGTCGGCCTCAGTGCCGGCGACCAGCGACAGAGCCAGGCAGAGCGTGGTGGGGGCATGAATGAGCATGGTGCTCTCCTCCGTGGCAGGCCCGTCTCGCATGGCGTCGAGAGCCATCTGTGGTGCGTGCGGCCTCATGTTCGCCGCTGGCGTGACGGCCCCCTGCCGGCCCCGGACCGCGCACCGGCGGTGAAGCGCATCAGGCCACCTTGACGCCGAACCGCTCGTGCCGTGGGGCCCCGGTCCGGCGTCCGCTGACTCCCCCGTGGCGGCCGGGCGGCATTCGGTTGCGTTACCGCGGCGGGTGTCGTAAGGTTCCCCCAGACAGCATCCACGTTGCCGCAGCAGGAGGCGAGTCATGATTGAGGTCGAGCGCAGGGACGAGAACACCTTCGAGGTCACGGTGGAGGAGGGCGGCAGCACGAGCGCCCACACGGTGACGGTGGACGATGACTATCACGAGACGCTGACGGGAGGCCGGATCAGCAAGGAGGAGCTGGTCAGGCGGTCCTTCGAGTTCCTGCTCGAGCGCGAGCCCAAGGAGTCGATCCTCTCGCGTTTCAAGCTGCAGGTCATCAACCGCTACTTCCCGTCGTACGAGGACGAGATACGCGCGTGAGCGAGACGGACGTTCGCGGTGCGCCACATCACCAAGAGGGCCTTCGCGATGTAGCGCCAGTCGTGCGTGCCGCTGCGGTCGTCGGTGGGATACTCCCGCTGGTGGATGTCGCCGGCGACTGCCTCCGCGCCGTCCGCGTCGGGCTGAGCCAGCCGGATTGCGGGCGGCCTCGTGGCATCCTCCATCCGCACCCAGCCCGAGAGGCAGTAGAAGACGCCGGCGCTGAGAGAAAGCGCGGAGCCCCACGGGGCCACCAGCAACGTGCTCGCGACGATGCCCGTGCGCATCGACCCTCACCCGCCGAGGGCCTCCGCGACGAACGCCGCAGACCTGCAGGGGTATCAGCGCCGTGGCGGGCCTCGGCTCCATCCCCCAGTGTCAGATCGGTCACGCCGAGCACGCCGAAGAGCGGTCCGCTCGTCAGAGGAGATGGAGCTGCGTGCCCTGCAGCTTCGCTGTCTCCGCCAGGGCCTCCACCCACCGTCCGAAGCCCATGGTATGTGCTGCCGGCCGACCACCATATGGGGCGATCGCCCCACGTGGCCGTGCACGCTCATGTGGATGATGATGCGGCAATGGCCGCCATGCTCACCACCGGCTGGGCCGGCGGGTCCCCCTGACCATCCAGGCGCTCGTCAGTGGAAGTACATATTGTCGGCGACCAGGAAGTCGAACTCCGGCTCAAGCTCATTGGGCTTGACGTGCTCGATGCCGGCGGCGCACTCCTCGGACTCGCGCCGGATCCGCTCCGAGAGCAGCATCTCGGCGGCTCCGGCCAGGGCGGCGTTGCCGATCTTCGCGACGCGGTCCGGGAGGTCTGGCAGCAGGCCGATGGCGATGGCGTTGTCAACATTGATGTAGTTGCCGAACGCACCGGCGAGGTAGATGGTGTCGATATCCTCCGGCTCGATGCCATAGTACTTGATGAGCAGATCCTGGTCGGTCCTCAAGCCGGCCTTGGCCGTGATGAGCTGGTAGACGTCCTGCTGGGTGAGGCGGATGGAGTCGGTGAGATGGAAGTCGCCGTCGAGCTTGGCCTTCTTCGTCATGATGCCGGAGGCCAGCAGCTCGCCGAGCAGATCGATGAGGCCGGAGCCGCAGATGCCGACCGCCGGCTGGTTGCCGATGGTCTCGTAGCGGATCTCACCGTCGCGGATGGCCACGTTGCTGATGGCGCCCGCGATGGCACCGACGCCACTGCCCACGGTCGCGCCCTCATAGGCGCCGCCGGCGGTGCA
>JBNGDZ010000117.1:0-8022 GCA_049975765.1 Armatimonadota bacterium | reverse complement strand
GCATGAGGCCGTCATGATGCGCTCGGCGTTGCCCACGGCTACCTCCCCGTTGGTGCCGATGTCGATCACCATGCACGGCGTCTCGGCTCGGTGCATCCGAGCGGCGATGATGTCGGCCAGGCAGTCGGCGCCGGCATGCCCGCCGATCAGGGCCGGGCCGTAGACGTTCGCGCGGGGGTTGATTGCCAGCCCCAGCTCGCCGGCCTGGGCGTTGATCGGCTCCGTGCCGGGCGGCTCGAAGGGGATGACTCCCAGCGACTCCACGTCCACCCCGAAGAAGAGGTTGCGCATGGTGGGATTGCCCACGGCCACGACCTCATAGATCTCCTCGGCCGGGATACCGTCCCGCTCGGCGAGCTCCTGGAGTATCTCGTTGACGCTCGAGATCACCGTCGTCTGCAGGTCCTGCAGGCCGCCCTCGTGGCGAAGGGTGTGGTCGATGCGGGAGATGACGTCGTCGCCATAGGTGCTCTGCGGGTTCTTCCGAGCGACCGTGGCCTGGGGCTCACCGCTCTCGAGGTCGAGAACCTGGCAGACCAGCGTCGTGGTGCCCACGTCGATGGCCAGGCCGCGCATCGCTGCCCCGTAGGAGCCGAGCTTTCGTTCGCCCTCCTCCCCCCGCCAGATCACGGTGTCGCCGACCCGCCGCACGGCCGGGTCGAGCTCCAGCTTGTGGCGGACGGTGTCGCTGAGGATCGTGTACTCGCCGGCGCTCATCACATAGACGTAGAGATCAGCCGGGCGCACGACCCGCGCCTGGCACGCCAGTCGCTCATTCTCGCCCAGATCGAAGCTCTCTTCGGCTGAGGTGGGGGGCGAGAGCGCATCGGCGCCCCTCTCCACTCTCACAACGCACTTGCCGCAGGTGCCCTCACCGGCACACTCCGCGTCGATGGCGATCCCAAGCCTGCGTGCATGATCGAGGATCGTCCCCTCGAACAGCTCGATCCCCGTCCGGCCTCTGCGGTACTGCGGGAAGTACATCCGGTGGTCAGCGTACTCGTTGCTCATTCAAGGCACCTCAGGATCGGTCTCTGCGTGGTCGTGCGCTGGCGAATGCCGGGCCGCTCAGTACTGACCGTACTCACGGACCAGCTCCAGAACGTGCTGGTACCTGCTGAAGCCGACGTTGTTGGGAACGGAATGATCGGAGTGGTAGATGTACCCGCCGCCCTCCATGGCGACGGGTATCTTGGAGCGTATCTCCTCTTCGATCACGGTCGGATCAGGGTCGGCCATCGAGCGGACGTCAATGCCGCCCATGAACGCCAGTTCGTCGCCGAATGCGTCCTTGAGTTCAAGCAGGTCCATGCCCGCCTTCTGCTCCAGGGGCTGCAGGCAGTCCAGGCCATCCTCGATGAAGCGGGGGATCAGCTCCGTCACACACCCGCAGCTATGCAGGAGGACGGGCAGGCCCTCCCCGTGGAAGTAGTCCACCAGACGCTGGAAGGTCGGCCGAAGCTGCTCATCGTAGTGCTGCGGCGAGAAGAGCAGGCCGTTGCGGTAGCCAAGGTCGCAGAGGATGAACGCGCCATCGAAGCTGAAGCCGCCGTCGGTCATGATCTCGTACATCTGGATGCTCAGCGTCGCGTCGGTCTCGTACATGTCGATGACCCACTCGGGGTCGGTGACGATGGCCGTCAGAAGCTCCTCCGAGGCGACGTAGGACTGCATGCGATCGTAGCCGAAAGGGGCTGCGTAGACGATGAAGCGGTCCTGAT
This sequence comes from Armatimonadota bacterium, assembly GCA_049975765.1. GTDB lineage: Bacteria > Armatimonadota > Zipacnadia > Zipacnadales > UBA5352 > JAYENL01. The sequence continues at coordinate 6,301 of JBNGDZ010000117.1, read as the reverse complement.
CGCGGGCCTTTCGCCAGCCCGGCAGACCCATGCGGCGCTCCGTCCGGCCGGTCTCGAGCATGGAGTCGTTTCCGCGCTCATCCTCGGCCGTGCCGGCGAGCCACCGGCCCTCCCAGTCCACGCGGTCGCGGCTGGGGGTAAGGCGTTCCTTGAGCCGCTCCCAGTCCTCGCGGCTCTTGCATGGCCAGTCGATGATCTCGGGCGTCGATGAGTAGTCCTTGTGGTCGCGGCGGAGACCGCCGAAGGGCGTCGTCCGGACGATGTACTCCTCATCCTCCTCCACGACATTCACCGGGAGGCGCGGCGAGGTGTCGGCACCGAAGGCGACCATCTCGTAGTCGAAGTACTCGGCCGGATTGACCTCAACTGGCAGGCCCTCGTCGTGCCATCGCTCCACAGCGGACACCCACGGGCTGTCGTGGATGGGCACGCGGTCCGGCTCCTCATGCCGCAAGGCCATCAGCATGCGCTCGCGAGCGGTCATCTGCCTCACCGTCCCTTCTGGGCTTGGGCCTGTGTGCGCTCAGAGGCGCCATCTGGCCGTAACGGGGTCGCGAATCCACCTGTGCGGGGCAGGCGTGCTTGACAGGACCCGGTACAGCGAATAGCATAAATATGTGCGCCTATGCGCATACGACTATAGCATGCACCGAAGCGTTGTCAAGTGCGCCCGCGTTCAGCCCCTGTGGCATAGCGTGCTGGGGGAGACTGAGACGACCTCAAGGGGTCCTGCGATGAAGCCGCCGATTGGCGACTACGAGGAGCTGGCCGATCTGTTCAAAGCACTGGGGCATCCGGTGCGGTTGAGGATCCTCGCAAAGACATTCGACGAGGAGTTCTGCGTGCAGGACCTGGGGGAGCATCTCGGCCGTAGCCAGCCGAACGTGTCTCAGCATCTGGCCGTGCTCCGCGAACGTGGGCTGGTCACGGCCGAACGGAAGGGAAAGAGAGTCTGCTATCGGCCCGCTGACGGTCGGATCGCTGAGGTGATCCAGGTGGCGGCAGAGACTCTCGAGGCACTGCAGGCCGACTGAAGGACGCTGTAAAGAGACGCACTCTGTAAGAGCGGAGGTACTCTGATGGCACTGCTTGTTGCTTTCAGCACCGATGACGGCGAAGCATTGAAGCAGGACGATCACGCGGGCATGGCGACCTACTTCGACGTCTACAGGTTCGGCGATGGGCAGGTCGAGTTCGTCGAGCGCCGCGAGAACTCCAAGTTCGCCGGCGATGAGAGCATGCGCCACGGCGACCCCAAGAAGGCCAGGAAGTCCCTCAGCGCTCTGGAGGGCGTGGACGTGTGGGCCAGCCCTCGCTTCGGCCCCAACCTTCCCCGGCTGCTGAAGAAGCTACTGTGCGTGGTCGTCCGGGCGGAGACGGTCCAGGAGGGCGTCGAGCTTATCCAGAGCAACCTGGACGCCGTGGCTGAGCAGTGCGCGAGGGGCGAGGAGCGGAAGCATCTCGTGCTGCAGCCTGAGTAGCCGGGTGAGATCAGATGCCAGTTCAGCGAGAGCACATACGTGCCCGAATCGCGGACACGCTGGGGACAGTCGAGTCCGTGCTCGACGTCGGCTGCGGGAACTGCGACCTGGTGCGCTTCCTGGCGCGGGAGGTCGCGCGGGAGGCCGTGGGCATCGACATCAACGGTCATGTCGGGCACGAACACGTGCCCGGTGGCCGCGATGACAGGCCCCGGACGGTCCGCTGCCTGGAGATGGACGCGCGGCACATGGATGAGCTCAGCGACGGCCGCTTCGACGCCGTGGTGAGCACCCACGCGCTGCATGAGATAGCGGAGCCGATGAAGGCGCTGCAGGAGATTCGGCGGGTGCTGAAAGACGGGGGGACCCTGCTGATCGCCGACTTCGCGAAGGGCGAGACACGGTGGAAGGAGCGCTACTTCACGCCCGGAGAGGTCGATGCGATGCTTCGCCAGGCGGGGTTCGACGACATCGACGTCGAGAAGGTCCCCGGCGAGCCCTTCATGTTCGCCACAGCGAGCAAGTGGACCCGTGAGCATTCAGCCGCGCGGGATTCCCAGCTCGGAGCCGAACTGTGAGCGACGTCTCTACCCCTCCTTGCGGCTGACCTGTGTGTTCGTCACCTCAATGTAGTGTTTTCATCATGCCTCCGCCATACTTCCCGTGTGCCGCCAGTGCTTCACTTCCGCAACAGGCCCCCCTGATGCTATAATCCCCCACAGGTGTGTGCAGCTCAGCTACTCCGGGACCCGGACGGCGGCGGGGTCTACGTGCCGCGGGATGGAGAGGAGGATGGCGCTGGCGACGGAGGCGGTCATTGAGACCCGGGGGCTGCGCAAGCACTACGGTCGCGTCCGGGCCGTTGACGGCCTGGACCTGAGGGTCCCGCGCGGCTCGCTCTTCGGCTTCCTGGGCCCCAACGGTGCGGGCAAGAGCACCACCATCCGGATACTCACCGGGCTGGTGAGGCCCGGCGCAGGAGAGGCGCGCCTGCTCGGCGTGCCGCTGCGGGAGAGGCTGAGCGTGGGGGGCCGGGTGGGGGCGCTGGTGGAGACCCCGGCGTTCTACCCGCATCTGACGGCCTGGCAGAATCTGCGGCTGCTGGCCTCGCTCTCGGGAGGAACGGCCCGAGAGGAGCTGGAGGGCGCCCTGGAGAGCGTGGGGCTGGCCGATGCGGCGCATCGGAAGCTGGCGACGTTCTCCCACGGGATGCGCCAGCGGCTGGGGATCGCGCAGGCGCTGGTGCCGCGGCCGGAGCTCTTGATCCTCGACGAGCCGGCCTCCGGGCTCGACCCCGAGGGCCTGGCCGAGGTGCGCAGGATGCTGGTGGACCTGCGCGAGGAGGGCATCACGGTCTTCCTCTCCAGCCACCTGCTCTCGGAGGTGGAGCAGACCTGCACGCACGTGGCGGTGATCATGGCCGGCCAGGTGATAGCCCAGGGCGAGGTGGGCGGGATGCTGGAGGGAGCGAGGCCGCGCACCAGGATGGTAGTCGATGATCCGGCCCGGGCGCTGTCGGCCCTCGAGGGCGTCTCCGATCTCGACGCAGAGGCCATCGACCAGCGCACCGTGGAGGCCACCGCGGATGAGCTCACCAGCGCCGACCTGAACGAGATGCTGGTCAAGGCCGGTGTTCGTGTGTATGAGCTGACGCCGGCACGCCGCAGCCTGGAGAGCTTCTACATGAAGGCCGTGCGCGAGTGGCAGGGCGCCGGCGACGTCCCGGTGTCGGAACCTGAAGGCGGCGCGGAGGGGTCTAAGAGGACGGGCGCGGCATGAGCCTGGCAGTGCTGCGGAGCGAGCTGAGCAAGCTGTATCGGCAGCGGGTGACCTACGCCAGCTTCGGCGTGATTCTGGTGCTGGTGGCGCTTATCACGTGGGGGAGCCATCGTCAGCGAGAGCGCCTCGACATCAGTGAGCGCATCGGCGCGGAGTTCGTGGTGGCGGGGAAGACGGTGACGTCGCTGTTCGTGGCGCAGGCGGTGATGGACCCGGCGCTGATGGTGCTGGCACCGGTGCTGGTGGCGGTGACGGCCGGGGCCCTGATCGCCGGCGAGCGGCAGCTCGGGACGCTGCGGACGCTGCTGACGCGGCCGATCCCGCGGCTGGCGGTGCTGGTCGCGAAGCTGATCGCGGGCTGGAGCTGGGCGATCCTGCTGACCCTCTTTCTGGGGCTCTCGGCGCTGGGGCTGGGATACGCGGTGTTCGGCTGGGGCGATCTGGTGATCTTCCGCGGCGGCCTGACGATCCTGGAGCCGCACATGGGCCTCATCAGGCTGGCGGAGGCCTACGGCCTGGCGTGCGCGTCGATGTGCGCGGTTGCGACATGGGGGCTGATGCTCTCGGCCATCTTCGACAATGCGATGACCGCCGCCGGGCTGACGGTGGCAGTCTTCCTGGTGAGCGGGACGGTGGGGGCCATGCCCTACTTCGAGTCCATCCGGCACTACTTGGTGACCACGCACATGACACTTTACAGAGATGTGCTGCGCACGAGCATCGACTACGACGGCCTGTGGACGTCGGCGCAGTATCTGGCCGCGTACACGCTGGCAGCGGCAGTGATTGCCGGCCTGGCCTTCGCTCGGAGGGACGTGACGTGTTGAGGCGAGTGAGCATCGCGCTGACGGCGGTGGCGGTCTGCGCCGCGCCACTGTCCGCGGAGACCGCCATGGAGATGCTGCAGCAGGCCCTGCGGGTGACGCAGGCCGTGGAGGATTACACCGCACAGGTGCAGGTCACCGTGGACGCGCCCGAGCTGCAGATCCCCAGGCGCACGGTGAAGGTCTACTATAAGCGCCCTGACAAGGTACATGTCGAGTCCGACGGCATCGCGGTCCTGCCCCGAGACGCGCTGCTGATGGGGAACCTGGCCGAGCATATCGACCAGTTCGCGCAGGCGAGCTTCAACGGCTCGGGGACCATCGGGGAGCGCCCGGTGCGGTGTATCAAGCTCTCGCCGCTGGAGCCGGGCCGCGGCAGCGGCCGGGTCCTGGCATGGATCGACCCCGAGCGGCATCTGCTGCGAAAGAGCGAGGTCTGGCGGGGCGGGCGGGCGGCGCTGACGGTCCGCTTGGAGTGGACGCGCGTGGACGACCGCTGGTGGCTGCCCAGGCACATCGTCACCACGCTGGCGCCAGGGGCGCTGACCGGCAAGGATGAGGGGGGGCGCCTGGAGCTGTGGTTCTCGAACTATCGCGTCAACCAGGGCCTGCCCGACAGCCTCTTCACGGAGGGAGGGTGATCGCCTCGCGGAACAGGCGCGAGCTGCGGATGGGCTGCCGGCGCGGCAACATTCCCGCGCTGGATGCGCTCCTGTACCAGTCTGCGGACGGCATCTACGCCATGGCGCTGTCGGCGGTTCCCGATGAGGAGGCGGCCCAGGGCGTGGTGCGCGAGGTCTGGCGGCGGCTGCTGTCGGCGCTGCAGAGCCCACGCTTCGGCCGCGACCCCCTCCAACGTCTGTGGCATATCACGGAGCGCGTGCTCGCCGAGCGGGTCGGCGCCAGGCAGGCCCGAGCCGCACGGCGCGCCGTGACCGCCGAGGATGGCTCTGTAGGTCTGGATGGCGTGCGGCTGCCGCGGGAGGTGCTCGATGAGCTCTCCGGGGCCTCGGAGGCCGCCGCCGACGCCATCGCCGCCCAGTGGCGACTGCGTCGGAACATCATGCGGGGCGGCATCGCGGTCCTGTTCCTGCTGGCCGTCGGCATCTGGGCAGCCGTGCTGGTCCAGCGGGCCCGCGCCAGTCACGATCTCGAGCAGCTCCAGTACGAGTGCCTCCGTCAGCGCATCATCCGGCAGGATCTGGCCAGCGCGATGCGCGTGGTCAGCTTCCAGCTCGACGACCCCACGGGTGCGGACAGGGAGGCCGCCGCGGACTGCGAGCGGGTGGTGCTGATTCTTGAGGAGATCGCCAACAGCGAGTCCCTCCGTCAGGTCCACAACCTGCGCTACATCCGCCAGCGGGTGCGCAAGCACGATCTGCCGGGCTTTGTGCGCTCGCTGGAGGACACCTTCCCGGAGATGGCCCGCTCTCTGCCCAGGGTCGCCCTCGTGCTCGAGGAGGTGCAGAATCTGTGAGGCGGCTGGCCGCAGGGCTGCTGCTGCTGGCAGTGCTGGCAGGCTGCTCCTCGAACGCCGAGCGCCTCTACCGCCGCGCGGAGGCGTTCCTGGCCCAGGGGCAGGTGGAGATGGCCGCCGGCGAGTATCGGCGGCTGGCGTCGGATCATCCTGACAGCCCGCTTGCCGATGACGCGCTCTACAAGCTAGCCTACCTCTACGCCGAGGAGATGGACAAGCCCTCGGCCGCCCTGATCCACTACCGGGCGTTGGCCGACACCTACCCGGGCAGCACCTACGCCGATGAGGCTCTCATGCGCGTGATGGCCATCCAGCGCTCGGTCCTCAGGGATCCGGAGGCGGTGCAGATCACATGGCAGGAGCTATGCGAGCGCTTCGAGGACCGCCGGGAGCTGTGTGCGAGGGGGATGCTGGAGGTGGCGCGCGCCTACTTCGAGGCCGAGCAGTACGCTCAGGCGGCCGCCACCGCCGGCGACCTGCGGAAGCGTTACCCCGACCAGGAAAGCGAGTGCGCGCAGGCTGCACTGCTGGCGGCCCGGGCCTCGGAGCGCACCGGCTGCGACCCCGCGGAGGTGGAGGCGCTCTTTGAGGAGGTCATCGAGCGCTACCCCGACAGCCACGCCGCCGCCATGGCCAAGCGCAGCATCGGAAGGATGATCTACGAGAGGCGCGAGGAGAACGAGCAGCAGCGGGCCGCGGAGTTGCAGCGGCGCTCGAGGCTGATCGAGGGGGTACCGGCC
>JBNGDZ010000116.1:0-11064 GCA_049975765.1 Armatimonadota bacterium | reverse complement strand
TGCTCCTCTCCCTCGCGTCTCGAGGCGACGCCCCGCAGACGCGGCCGGCCCGGCGCCGCACCGACCGGCGCGACCACATCCTCGCCGAGCTCCCGCCGCGCCTGCAGCGCCGCCAATGCGACGCGCCACCGCCTGCGATCCAGCTCCGCGGTGGGCGTGGCCTGCTGCCAGTCCCGCAAGTCCAGCCGGTTGACCGGCAGGTCGGCCACCACCTCGTCGAGCACTTCCTCCGCGCGGTCGGCGGCGGCCGCTCGCCCGGCCTCCCGCAGCCGGCTCGCGAGCCGCTGCAGCGTTCGGCAGTAGGAGAGGTCGTCGAGGCCCTCGCGGATGCGCTCCAACCTCGGCTGTGAGACCACCCCCTGCTTGGTGATGAGCGTGTTGATCCACCCCGGGCCGGTGGTGCTCGTCCAGTGATCGGCCCACTGGTGATTGCCGGCGGAGCCCACAAAGTGCTGGTAGAGGCCCCACGCGGAGCGCTCCCAGCCGTAGTTGTACGTCCGCACCTCGTCGCCGGCCTCGCGGGCGCACTGCAGGCCCTCCTCCGTCCAGTTGTTGTACTGGCGGTAGGGAATGCCGTCGCGGCAGCCCCGGTCGATGGCGTCGGGCCGGCCGTAGCCGATGGCGTTATCCACCAGCAGCGCCCGCTGCGGGGCAACGTCCAGGATCACCGGCATGTACTGATCGTAGGTGGCCGCCTTCATGTCAGTGTTGGCGACCTCCTCGTCGGCGATCAGCAGCGTCCGCGGCCAGTCCTCGGCCTCGGCGGCGGCAACGAGCTGCTCGACAAGCTCGCGGAACAGGCGCTTGGCCTCATCCGGCGGCTCCAGCATCCCCCTGCCCTCGCCGATGGCGACCCCGAGGTCGCCCGCGATGGACGCCCCCTCGGCCCTGCGCCGCGCCAGCTCCTCGCCGGCCACGTTGCACCAGAACTCGAGGAAGCGCAGATCGAGGCAGAGGTCGCCGTCGATCCCCGCCTCCCGCATGGCGCGCACGAACTTCCGCACCTGCGGGAAGTCCCCGATGGCGTGGCCGTCCACGCAGCTCAGCTCAGGGTAGATATGAAAGAGCGTGGGCGAGTTCAGCCCCCGGGTGCGCCAGAAGCGGAAGTAGGGCGTCAGATTCTCGGCGGTGAGGTGCTCGCTGGCATAGTTGTGCAGCCCCTCACGGCGGTCGGAGTAGAGGTGTCCGGGCATATAGAAGCCGTAGCTGCCCTCCGGCCGCTGCAGCTCCACGTCCAGCACCCGCAGGTGAAGCGGCAGCGCCAGCGTTGCGCCATCCGCGTCCTCGATGGTCAGCTCCCCGCTGTAGAGCCCGGCGGCGGTTCGGTCGGGTACATGCACGGTCATCCACAGCCAGGCGGTGTGCTCGCCGGGGAGGTCCCTCGGCAGAGCCTGCTCCAGCCAGCGGCCCCGCCAGACCCAGCGATCCTGGTCCTGCTCGGGGAGGTACTGCACCCAGCGAAGGTCGATATGCTCTGGCGCGATTTGCCCGGCCGGGCCCCGCAGCGCGCGGGCCACCACCCGCATCTCCCGCACCGGCCGCAGGGCCCGCACCGCGATCGAGACCGCAAGGTACTGGCCCCGGCAGCCGAAGAGGTCGATGCGCTGCGCAGGCTCGGGCTCCGGCCACAGCCAGTCCGGCGTCAGGCTCTCGGCGGTATCCACGACGCCCGCGGTGAAGCCGCGCTGAAGATCGGCGCGACCCGGCTCCCACGCGGAAGGGTACGTCAGCGGCTCGGGCTCGACTCCCTCAGGCGGCTCGACGCCTGAGGTCGGGGCGAGGACCTCGAAGCCCTCCGGCGCGCTCACGACGACGCCGGCGCACAGCAGGATGACAGGCAGAGCAAGCAGAAGGCCGCGCATGGTGCTCCTCCCAAGAGCCGGATGACATCCGGGGATCGGTTCGCCATGCCCGGCGGGATGACCTCGATGCCGCGGGTGGAGGCAGGTGTCTCCTCGGCAACGCGCGAAACGAAGGATGGACGCGACGACCTGCCCGCAAGGAGGCAGCCACCATGCCCCGACTGCTGATCCTGGTGCTTGTGCTGACTCTGACGGCCTGGGGAGCCGGCGCCCAGCTCGTCTCTCCACTTGAGGCCGACGAGCATACGCTGCTGCTGTACCGCTTCGAGGGCGACGGCGATGAGGTCATCGACGAGGGGCCGCTGGGCCTCAACGCCTCGGTCAGCGAGGGCGAGCTGACCCGCACCGAGGGCATCTGCGGGAGAGCCGTCTCACTCAGCGAGTATCAGGCGCTGGTGCTGCCAGAGACCCCCGACGAGCTCCGGGGGATGGACCAGATGACCATTGAGCTGTGGTTCCGCACCAGAAACGAGGACCCGGCGCACCGCCAGCGGCTGGTGCTGTACTGGGAGCACTATCTGATCAGCATATTCGAGGGCGGGCGGCTGACCGGGCATCTCTACGACCAGGACGTCACCAAGTACGTCCTCCGCGGCACGGATGCCGTCCGCCCGCATGAGTGGTACCACGCGGCGCTGACGTGGGATGGCGAGCGGGCCACGTTGTGGCAGAACGGCCGCCAGGTGACGAGCCTCCGCATGACGGGGACCATCAACGACGCCGTCGGCGCGGGCCTGCAGATGGGGACGGCCGCCGGGGATTACTTCCTTGGAGAGCTCGATGAGCTGCGCATCTCCAATGTGGCTCGACAGGCCTTCCCGGCCGCCAGGCAGTACGACTTCTGCCACCCCACCACCACGCTGGCGATCGCGCCCGGCCCGGCGCGTATGCTCTTCGACGCGGTGGTGCCGCAGGACGTGACACGCATCGAGTGCAGCGCGGAGCTGGAGGGGGGGCCGTCAGGCAGCGCCACCATCACCGATCTGGAGGCGATCGAGGGTATGGGGATGCTGGAGGGCGGCACGCAGGTGGTGCTCAGCGTCCCGGAGGGGATGGCAGGGCGGCGCACCTTCAGCGGCACAATGACATACCGCACCGGCGGAGAGCAGATCGAGGCACGGAGGGAGTTCACCATGGATGTAGAGCCGATGGTGCCGCCGCCGGCGGAGGAGTTCCGCGCGGCGTGGACCCACAGCCACCGCATTGAGGACCCGGAGGATATCTTCTCGCGCATGGCGGCGGGTGGGCTGAACGCCGCCATCATGCGGGTGCGGCGCGGCGAGACGGCCTACTACAACTCGGCGCTGGGGCCGATCTCCAGTATCCCCTTCGACAACGAGAATCTGATCGAGGACTGTGCCGCGGCCTGCAAACGCCACGGCATCGACCTGCACTGCTACGTCAACAACTTCCCGGTAGGATCGCCGGACTCGGAGTACGCCCAGCAGCTCCGCGAGGAGGGCCGGTGGCAGAAGACCGCCGCGGGCGAGGATCACCCGTGGCTGTGCCCCAGTCACCCCGCGAACCTGCAGCTTGTGGAGGACGCCATGGTTGAGCTGGTGCGCGACTACGACATCGCCGGCGTCCAGTACGACTTCATCCGCTACAGCCGCGATGACGTCTGCTTCTGCGAGCGCTGCCGGGCGGGCTTCGAGGAACGCATCGGCCACGCCGTCGAGAACTGGCCGGAGGACTGCCGCCCGGAGGGGCCGCTCTACGACGAGTGGATGGACTTCCGCGCGGACCTGATCACCAACGCGGTGCGGCGCACCTCGGCGGCGGTCCGCGCCGAGGACCCGGACGCCATCATCACGGCTGCGGTCTTCGCGATGTCCCCCGAGGACGCCAAGCTGCGGGTGGGGCAGGACTGGGCGCTGTGGTGCCGGGAGGGCCTGCTGGATGCGCTCTGCCCCATGTCCTATACCGGAGACAACGAGGACTACGAGCAGACGGTGGGGCTGATCCTGGACGCGGTCGGCCGGTACCTACCGGTCTACGCCGGTATCGGGGTCCGGGCCAGCCGCAATCAGATGCAGCATCCTGAGGAGCTGGCGGCGAAGTTGAACATTCTGCGCCGCCTCGGAGCGCCAGGGTTCTCGATGTTCTGTGTCACGCCAGAGACGGATGTGCCCGAGAAGATCCTGATCCCGCTGCGAGACACGCTCCTGCCGGGCAGGGGACGAGGCGAGCGGTAGGCGGGCCGGCAGCCGGTCTTGCGCGACGATTGCGCGGCCCGGGCGCCTCCACGGGCGTCCGGGCCGCCTTCACGGGAGCCGATCATGGCAGACCAGCAGGACGCCATCGAGGAGCGGTGCGGGCCGGTCTTGGACCCGATCCTCCTCTCCGTCGCCATCATCTGGGGCGGGAACTTCGTGGCCTACAAGTACCTCATGGGCGCGATTCCTGCGCGGGGCCTGCTGGCGGCGCGATTCATCTCCATCACGGTGCTGCTGCTGGCGATCCTGGGGGTGCGAGGGCGGCTGCGGCGCGGCAACACTCGCGCCATGTGGGTGCGCCTGTTGGTGGCCGGCGTGCTGATCATGGGCGTGCAGCAGGTGACCTTCGTCACCGGCCTGGACCTGACCGCGGCCGGCGAGGGATCGCTCATCTTCTCGACCGCCCCCATCTTCACCGCACTGATGGCCGCCGCGATCGGCCAGGAGCGCATCAGGCCCGCCAACTGGCTGGGGATCGTCGCCGCCATGGCGGGCACGGCCATGGTCATCCTGGGCGGGGCGGGAGCCGCGCATGTGCCCGAAACGCGCGTGACCGGCGACCTGCTGATGCTGGCATCTTCGCTCGGCTACGCACTCTTCATGGTGGTCAGCAAGCCGCTCATGCGCCGGTACGGGGCGCTGAAGGTGGTCACGTTCGCCTACCTCTTCGGGCTGCTGGTCGTGGTTCCGTTCGGGGCCCGGCAGATGGTGGCTGCGGAGTGGGCGGCTCTGAACGCTGCCGGCTGGTTCTCGATGTTCTGGCTGGTGATGCTGGCGGGCGTCTACGGATTTGTGGCCTGGTACTGGCGGATCTCGGCGACCACGCCCTCGCGCGTGGCGGTCTATCAGTACTTCGTTCCGGTGGTGGCGATGGTGACGGCGGCGCTGCTGCTGGGCGAGAGGCCGTCGGCGCTGCAGATTCTGGGCGCCGGCCTGGTGCTGGCGGGGCTCTACTTCGCCCGCCGCCGGGACGCGACCGCCTGCCCCACATGAGTTCGGCGTGCCGCTCACACCTTCCAGAAGGCCCCGCGTAATCCGCCCTGAACTGGTGAATCTCCCCCGGGCCGGGTCCGGAACCGAACAAGTTCCCCGCAATTTCGGCCGAAAACGTTGACAGACGCACCGCTGCCGGATACATTATCACCAACACACAGCCTCTGGTCGTGACGGAGGGTGATTTGGATGCCTAATCGAGCGTACCACGCGGTGCCCGACGAGGACGGATGGGCGGTGAAGCGCGAGGGCAACAAGCGGGCCACGTCACGCCACGAGACCCAGAAGGATGCCTGGGACGCCGCGCGCGAGTGGGCCAGGAAGCACGAGACCAGCGCCTACAAACATGGGATGGATGGCACTATCAAGGAGGAACGCTCCTACGGCTCGGAGTCACCCCGACCCGGGTGAAGAGTCCGCCGCAGATTCTGCCATAATTGACAGCATCGAGTGCCGTCACACATTGTCCTCAATCCACCGGAGCGTGCGCTCCAGCATGTCGCGGTCGGACGCGTGCGTCTGGTAGAACAGCCGATCCGGTCGCAGGCGCTCGTGGAAGCGTGGCAGCTCCTCGACGCTGCAGTAGACCATGACGCTCTTGCCCCGCTCCTGGACCTCGGCCAGCAGGTCCAGCCACTCCACCAGTGGAGGCGCCCCTGAGCCCGGGACCCACTGGATGCAGTCGATGGCCTCGACGCCCATCAGATCGTCCATATGCACCAGGGCCGTGGGCCCGTCCCAGTGGTAGATGCAGTGATCGAGGTGCTCGGCCTCCGCCTCCAGGTCCGGGAGCGCGAAGCGGCGGAAGTGCTCCGGGCCGATGAGGGCCGCGAAGTCGCACTGAATGGCGTTGCACGGGCCGTTGCAGTAGGCCGAGATCCAGCCGGCGCCCGTCCCCAGACGGTCCATGGCCCCATCTTCATGGAAGGTGTCATAGACAGGTGCGTAGAGCTCGCGCACCTGGTCGTTGGCGCGCTCCACAAGCTCGGTGTGTTCGTAGAGATCCAGGCACAGGTCGGTCGCGCCGCGCAGGCTCTCCAGCGCATCCAGGTTGGAGTGCAAGTCCAGGTGCGAGACCAGCCACCGCCCCTCCCCCACCTCGGCCATCCGCCGCACCAGATCCCTCATGCGCGTCCAGTAGCGGTTGTGCACAATCTCCAGGGGCAGGGCGTCCCGCCAGTCCTCCACGAAGGGCACCGCCCAGCTTGTGCGATGCTCCTGCTCGCGGGAGAACTCCAGCTCCGCGCCCAGGAAGGCCGCGAAGATGTCGGGGCCAAAGCCGGGCGAGAACATGGGGACGGCGTCGCCGCCCCAGTGGATGGTCTCCAGATACCGGTCCATGCGCTCAACAAGCTCATCCAGGGGATCGTGCAGCATGTCCCAGTAGCTCGGGCGCGGCACCGGCTCCGCGTCCTCAGCAGGGCAGGTGATCACCGTCGGAGGGCGGTCGAGCATCTCGCCATTCCAGAAGGCATCCCAGCGGGCGGCGGCCTCGTGGAAGTCGAGCTTGAGCGCCAGCGGGCTGTTGGAGGCGGCCATGGCGTCACCGTGGTCCGAGCGCAGGTCTCCAGGAGACTTCTCAGCAGTCTCAAGCGTTCGACGGAGGCAGGGGCTTCGCCGCGACCGGCGGCAATTCCTCCATAGCCGTTGCCGGCCTCGCGCGGGAGGTGCTCGGCGGTCCCGCGGCCAAGAGCCGTGGTTGCGGGACCGACATCCCCTGCCGAACGGGAGCGATGCACATGCAGTATGGGATTCGCGAGAACCTGATGGGCGCGGACACGTCGCTGGAGGAGAAGTTCCGCCGGGCCGCCGAGCTAAGGTTCGACGGCATCGAGCTCATCCCCCGAGAGCGCGAGGGCATCCACGGCATGATGGCCTTTGAGGAGCGGGGCCGCGAGGAGCTGCTGCGGCTCGGGGAGGAGCATGGTCTGGCCATCTCCTCGCTGTCGCTGGCCACCTGGCGGGAGGCCAACTGCCTGACCACCGATGAGGCCGAGTGGGAGCGCGGCGTGCAGCACCTTGTGGAGGCCATCGCGGCGGCGACGGAGCTGGGCTGCGCCGGCATCCTGCTGCCGCACTTCGGGCCGATGGAGCCGAGCCTGGACGATGCGCGCCTGGAGCCGGACCTGCGGGGCATCCGGGAGGCCGTCCAGCGGGCCGGCGACACGCGGATCGTGATCTGCGTGGAGTGCACCGTGGACCTGGAGACCATGCAGGGGATCGTGGAGACGGCCGGCCACCCGCAGGTGGGCATCTACTTCGACATCGGCAACCTCCGCAACACCGGCCACGACCCGGCGGCCATGATCCGGGAGCTGGGCGAGGGCGTGAAGATGATCCATATCAAGGAGGCCGGCGCGGAGCTGGTCGGTGAGGGCGACGTGGACTGGGACGAGGTGGCTGCGGCGGTGCGCGAGATCGGCTACGACGGCTGGCTGGTCTTCGAGACCGCGCCCACCGATGACCCCATGGCCGCCATCCGCCACAACCTGGCGGCGACCCGCAGCTACTTCTCATGATGCGCGCAGGAGGAGTCACATGCTTCCGCGATATCAGGCGATATGTGCACTGGTGGCCGTCGGGCTGATGGCGGCACCCGCCGCCGCTCAGGATCCGCTCGCGATCGTGCGCGATGGCGAGGTTCGCGCCGCCATCGTCGTCCAGCCCGACTCCTCCGAGCAGCTCCTGGAGGCGGTGGAGGAGATGCGCCGGCTCATCGAGCGCGCCTCCGGGGCGTCGCTGCAGGTCGCGGAGGCCCCGCCGGAGGGTATGGCGGCGATCCACGTGGGGCGCACACCCGCCGTGCAATCGCTGGCCATCGACCTGGGCGACCTCGACGGCGACGGCTTCGTCATCGAGTTCCCCGTCGCGAACAGCATCGTCATACTCGGACCGACCGACTGGGGCACGGAGTTTGGCATCTACGAGTTCCTGGAGCGTTACGTGGGCGCCCGGTGGCTGATGCCGGGGCCGGATGGAACCTATGTGCCCGACCGCGCCACCATTGAGGTGCCCCGCGAGCCGGTGCGCCAGGAGCCGGCGTTCTTCTCGCGGAAGTACTTTGGCCTCAAGCACGAGGCCCAGCAGCTGTGGGCGCGGCGCAACCGCCTGCACAGCCGCGTGGAGTTCCACCACCAGCTCTACAAGCTCTTCCCGCACAGCGACGTGGAGGAGCACCCCGAGTTCTTCCCCATCCGCGACGGCGAGCGCTACTTCCCGCCGCCCGATACGCACCACACCAGGTGGCAGCCGTGCTTCACCGCACCGGGGATCGTGGAGACCGCCGCACAGCGCATCATCGAGTACTTCAACGAGCACCCCGAGGCACAGTCCTACTCCCTCGGCGTCACCGACAGCAGCGGCCACTGCGAGTGCGAGCGCTGCCGGGCGCTGGATCCGGGCCGGGAGAACGTGCTCGGGCGCGAGCATCTGTCCGACCGCTACTTCACCTGGGCGAACGCGGTGGTGGAGCGGGTGCTCGAGGTGCATCCTGACAAGTTCTTCGGCTGCCTGGCCTACAGCGAGATCTTCGAGCCGCCCGACCGTGTGCAGGTCCACCGCCGGATCATCCCGTACGTGACCTATGACCGCATGAAGTGGATCCATCCCGACATCCGGCGGGAGGGGCAGGACCTGACGCGGAGGTGGGCGGAGGCGTCGCCGAGGGTCGGCTGGTACGACTACATCTACGGCTCCATCTACTGTGTGCCGCGCGTCTACTTCCACCAGATGGCGGAGTATTACCGCTTCGGCCACGACCATGGAGTGCGCGCGCTCACCGCCGAGGCCTACCCCAACTTCGGCGAGGGGCCCAAGCTCTACGTGTCGCTGAAGCTGCAGTGGGACCCCACACAGGATGTGGACGCCCTGCTGGAGCAGTGGTACAGGCTGGCGGTGGGTGAGGACGCGGCGCCCTACCTCCAGCGGTACTACCACCACTGGGAGGACTTCTGGACGCGGCGGATCCTGGAGTCGGGGTGGTTCCGTGAGCGGGGCCAGTACCTGCCGTTCTACAGCCCCGCGTACCTGCAGGATGTGGCCCCCGAGGAGGTCGCGCAGTGCCGGGAGTGGCTGGAGGCGGCAGTGGAGGCGACGGAGACGGCAGGTCAGCGGGCGCGCACGGAGCTGCTGCTGCGGGCGTTCGAGTACTACGAGGCGTCGGTGATCGCATATCCGCGGGAGGGGGCGGCGCCGAGGCCGGCTTCCGAGGCGGAGGCGCTGGAGCACATCGACCGCTCGCTGCGGCGCACGCAGATGGCGCAGAAGCGCCTGCGACTGGCGCTGGAGGACTTCCCCGGCCATCCCTTCCTGCACTTCGGCACCAGCATCGACCGATACGAGGCCGTGGCCGGCCGCGACTGGGGCGCCACCACGCTGTGGGCGGTCTTCGACTGGGCGCTGCGCAGCGACGCCGTCCGGGAGCGCATTGAGGCCCTGGCCGAGGCGGGGGAGCCGGCGCCCCTCACCGCACACGCCAGGGCGATGCTCCTGGCGGCCCGGCCCGGGCAGTCGCTCCTCGCCAACAGCTCCTTCGAGGAGGGAGAGGGCGCTCAGGCGGAGGGATGGAGCTACTGGCTGCAGGACGGCGTGGGCTCGCTCACCCGGACCGATGAGATGGCGTTCACAGGGGAGCGCTCAGTACGCTGCGACGCCGTGCAGTACGGCGGCCCGCATCAGTCCGTGGCCTTTGAGCCGGGCTACTACGCTCTTGTCTGCCGGCTGTTCGTGCCGGAGGACGTTGAGCTGCAGGGCCACTGCATCCTGAGCCTGCGCGCGCTGGACGCGGACGGGCACAACCTCCCCGGTGGAGCGACGGTGGAGCTGACGCCGGTGCAGGGGCGGTGGCAGGCCGTGGCCGCGGTGGCGGATCTCCGCGAGGTCGCGAACGCCACCAGCGTGCGGGCCGGCGTATGGGCGCGCGATTGCGCCCCGGACGATCGCATCTACATCGATGACGTGGCGCTGATGCGCCTGCCGGACTGAGAGCAGCCGGTGGAAGGTGACCGAAATGAGAGTGTGCGCGCTGATCACGTGCGCTATGGTCGCGGGGTGTGTGGCGAGCGCCGCCCCCGTGACCATCGTCCAGGACGGGCAGCCGACGGCCGCTGTCGTGATCTCGGAGAACGCCCCTGACGAGGTTACCCGCGCGGCGGACGAGCTGCTCAGTTGCATCGAGGAGGCCTCCGGGGCGCGGCTGCACACCGGCACGGAGCCGGCGGAGGGGCTGGCCGCGATCCACCTTGGCGACACCGCGTACGTGCAGTCCCTCGGAATGCAGGTGGACTCCGACAGCGTGGACGCCTACGCCATCGAGTTCCCTGAGCCGGACACCATCGTGATCCTCGGCGTCGGCCCGTCGGGAACCGAGTTCGGCGTCTACGGCTTCCTGGAGCGCTTTCTGGACGTGCGCTGGCTGCTGCCGGGGGACAGCGGCCGGGATGTGCCGCAGCAGGCAACGATCGCCATTGAGGCCGAGCCGGTGCACGACGAGCCGGTGTTCATCTCGCGCCTGTTCAGCGGCGGGCGCGGCCTTCACAACGAGTGGGCGCGGAGGAACGGGATGCACGGGACGATCCAGTTCCATCACAACCTCCGTGAGCTCTACAAGCCCGAGGTCTTCGCCGAGGAGCACCCGGAGTTCTATCCCCTGTGGGACGGCGAACGCTTCAACCCGCTGGAGAGCAACGCCCGCTGGCAGCCATGCTTCACGGCGCCGGGGATCGTGCAGGCCGGCATCGACCGGATCGTGCAGTACTTCAACGAGCACCCACAGGCCACATCCTACTCCCTGGGCGTCAACGACACGCGCCGGCACTGCGAGTGCGAGAGCTGCCGGGCGCTGGACCCGGGCCGGGAGAACTTCCTCGGCCTGCCGCACCTCTCCGACCGCTACTTCACCTGGGCCAACGCAGTCGTGGAGGGCGTCCTGCAGGTCCACCCCGACAGCTACTTCGGCTGCCTGGCCTACAACTGCGTTGTCGAGCCGCCGGACC
>JBNGDZ010000115.1:0-11083 GCA_049975765.1 Armatimonadota bacterium | reverse complement strand
TGCACGAGGTAGCGGAGGAGTCCGAGAAGCGTTGACTCACGCGGGAGTGAGATCGTGACCGAGGGCGTGCAGGGGAAACGGCGAGGCAGCGAGCGGGCATCTGACGTGGCTGACGCGATGCGTGCGGCCGCGCGCTCGTCGGTGCCCGGTGCGCTCAAGGGCCTGATCAGCGGCTACCACCCCATCGACATCGCCTTCGCGATGGGGGAGCTGACCTCCGATGAGCGCGCCCAGGTCTTCGAGCTGCTGGACTCGGAGGCCTCAGGCGTGGTGCTTGAGGAGGTGGACGACGACATCACCGCCGATCTTGCCGAGTCCACCGATGAATCCGAGCTGGCGGAGATCATCGATGCCATGCCCCCGGACTCGGGGGCCGACGCCATGGGCGTGCTGCCCGAGGACGTCAAACACCGCATCCTCAACCGAATCCCACCCGACGAGGCAAGAGAGCTGGCGTCGCTGCTGGATTACGGGGACGAGACCGCCGGCGGGCTGATGACCACGGAGGTCATGGTCTCCCCGCCGGACATCACCGCCGGTGGCCTGCTGCAACATATCAGGCGCACGAACGTCTCGCCCGAGGAGGCCCTGCGGATCTTCGTGGTGGACGACAACCGCCGCCTGATGGGAGTGGCGGATCTGGTCTCCATCATCAACGCTCGCGACGATCAGCCACTGTCGAAGATCATGGACGCCGAGCCGGTGCGCGTCCACCACGACGCCGACCAGGAGGAGGTTGTCAGACTGGTTGACAGGTACGACCTCATCTCCATCCCGGTCGTGGACGAGGCAGACCGACTCCTTGGCGCCGTCAGCGTGGACGACGTCATCGACGCCCTGCAGCAGGAGGTGACTGAGGATCTGGCGTCCGTCGCCGGCGCCACGCCCGACGATCTGCTGAGCAGATCGCCGTGGCGGGCCGCGCGCAGTCGCGTGCCGTGGCTGCTGGTTGCACTCGGCGTGAGCCTCGTTTCGGCGGCGATAATCCGCCTGTTCGAGGGCACGCTCGAGCAGGCGGTCATGCTGGCTGCATTCATCCCGGTCATCACCGCCATGAGCGGCAACTCCGGCCTGCAATCGTCCATGGTTGCGGTGCGCTCGATGGCCCTCGGACTGATTGACGACAGGAGTCTTGGCGGCCTCCTCATCCGGCAGATCCCCGTTGCTCTACTCGTCGCCGTCATCTGCGCGGTAATCGCCTACGGGGCCGGTGCTCTGCTGCTTGGCCAGGCCGGATACGGCCTCATCGTCGGCGCCGGCATGTTCTGTGCCATCCTTAGCGGCACCCTGGTGGGCGGTCTCATCCCGGTGGTGTTCCGGCGCATCGGGATCGATGAGGCCCTGGCATCGGGGCCGTTTGTCACCACCATGAACGACGCCCTGTCGCTGCTGATCTACTTTGGCATCGCCACCGGCCTGCTGCGCGTGCTCGGCCTTTGACGGCAACGCACTCGACTGAGAGGGCGCAAGGAGGGGACGGATATGCCGGAGCTTCCGGAGCTTGAGGTTCTGCGGCGACAGACGAAGGCCGAGCTTACCGGGCGCACCATCACGGCGGTGACCGTGAATCAGCCCAAGGCCATCAACGTCTCGCGGCCGGAGTATGCCGACCGTGTGGAGGGGCACAGCATCGAGGCCGTGGAGCGCAAGGGCAAGTACCTGGCGCTGCACCTCGACGGCGATGACTCGCTGATGGTGCACTTCGCTATGGGTGGCAGCCTGGTCCTCAGCGACAGCGGCGAGCACGAGCCCCGGCACACGCCCTTCGTCTTCGCCTTCGAGGACGGCCAGTTCATGCACGCGCGGAACTGGCAGCTCGGCAGCATCAAGGTCTACGACAGCGGCTTCGTCCACCAGGCCAACGGGCCGCTGGGGCAGCTCGGCCCCGATGCCTGGGATGACATCGATTCCGGCGGGCACCTCAGGCAGGTCATCGGGGGCAGCCGCGCGGGGATCAAGCCCCGGCTGATGGACCAGGAGGTCATCTCAGGCATCGGCAACGCCTACTCGGACGAGATCCTCTTTCGGGCCCGTCTCCATCCGAAGACGCTCACCAGCGACCTGGCCGATGAGGACTTCAATGCCGTCTACCGTGCCATCCGCGACGTCTTCCAGGCGGCCATCGATGCCGGCGGCGAGGGCTTCGTGGACCTCTACGGCAACGAGGGCACGGCCCAGGAGGACTTCGCGGTCCACGGGAGGGGCGGCGAGAAGTGCCCCGGCTGTGGCGGTGAGGTGGAGGAGATCGCCATCTCCGGCCGGACGGGCTATTTCTGCCCGTCCTGTCAGGAGAAGCGATAGGGCCCGGTCAAGATGCGGTCTCAGCACGCACTGATTCAGCGGCGGCAGCCTTGCGCTCGCGCGTTGTGAGCGCGACGTGCCCTCATTCCTGTGTAATCACCACCCGGCAGGGGGCGGCGCAGCTTTCGACGACCTTCAGCGGCAGGGCCGTCAGCTTCACGCGCTCGGCCCTCACCTCGCCCAGGTTCACCAGCGGCGCCAGCAGCAGCACGCCTTGGTCGAAGAACTCTCCGAAGAACCCCTGCGGGTCGTCCCAGGAGTCGAACCGCGGCATGTCCCCCGCCATGATGAAGGGGTCGCGGTCGAGTATCCAGCGCATGGCGTCGTAGGAGAACCACGGGCAGCGTGACACGAAGTCCGGGCGGTTCCAGTGGTTGTCCCAGCCGGTCGCCACGATCACGACATCGCCGGGCCGCACCTCCACCCCGCAGCCCGCCAGCTCCTCGGGCTCGATGCGGTGGTCCGCCTCGGCGGGGACTCGCAGGATCGCGGCGTCGCGCATCATCAGATCCTCGACCGGGATCTCGATCAGCTCCGGCCCGTCGCGATCCACGTGCAGCGAGGTCTCCAGGTAGGTGCCGGTCTGGGCGCCAAGCTCGAAGCGCCAGGAGTAGGTGGGGTACTCGATGAAGTCCGGCTGCTCGATCTCCTCGACGAGAACGTCCGGGTAGGGCGGACCGTAGGTCCACATGCCGGTCGAGATGGGCCCTGTAACGTCGATCACGCGCATCGGAGCAGCTCCCTTCACTCCAGCGGCACGGCCACGCGCCGGCCCTCCTGGGCTGAGACGTAGGCGGCGTAGATGACGGCCACGACGTCACGCGCCAGCAGCCAGCCCGAGAGCGGTTCGCGGTCATAGGCCACGCACTCGGCGAAGTCCTGGATCTCCTGCGGATAGCCCGACGCCCAGTGCTCGTCGGGGGCGGCAAAGTTCCAGCCGGCGCGGGTCGAGATCTTCTCCGCGATGTACTCCTCGTCGAAGGCCTCCGGATGGGGGCCGTAGACCACGCATTGGTTGTTAGGGTTAAGGTTGCACTCGATGCGGCCCTGCGAGCAGAACAGCTTCACGTAGTTGTAGATGCCGCCCAGCACCACGTCCGAGCTGCTGACCTCCGCCACCGACCCATCCTCGAAGGTGATGAGCACTGCGCCCCAGTCCTCGCAGTCCGCCAGGTCGCCGGTGAGGGATCTCCGCTCCTCCTCCTTGAAGGTCTCCATCTCCATCAGGCGGGCCACGTCGGCCACCACGGACTTGGGGCGGATGGGCTCGCCGTTCCGGGCCATGCCCTCCATCTGCTTGAGGTAGAGCACCCCGCCGACGGGGTGCGAGCCCGTGCGCAGCAGCGCCCCGCCGCCGGCCAGCCGCCAGTACTTGGAGTAGCTGGCATGGGAGCCGCTGTGGGATTCCTCGGCCACCATGCGCATGACGGTCCCGCCGCCGGCCTCGATGAGCCGCCGGGCCTTCTGGATCGCCGGGGCGTAGACCCAGTTCTCCGCGTACATCAGCTTGATGCCGGAGTGCGCCAGCTCCATCTCGATGTAGCGGCACTGGTCCAGCACCCACTCCATCATCCGGCTCCTGGCGACCGTGGCACCAATGAGCTCATCCTCCTCCTGCCCCAGCTCGCCAGTGTAGCCAGTGAGGGGCTTCTCGACGATGACGTCCTTGCCCGCATGCGCCGCCTGCACGATGTACTCCGCGTGTACGTAGGTGGGCACGCACAGGTCGACGAGGTCGATCTCCTCCTCATCGAGCATCTCGGAGAGGGTGCGGTAGACGGCCGGGATGTCGTGCCGCTCGGCGAAGCGCGTGCGGCTCTTCTCCTGCTGCGAGGTCACGGCCACCACGTGCACGTCGATGCCGGACACGTGCTGGAAGGCCGCGGTATGGAAGTCGGCCGCGAAGCCCGCGCCCACCATGCCGACCCTGATCTGATCCATCGTCTCCGCTCTCCTCCTCCCGCTCTCAGCCGGCCCGCTCGATGCGGTAGGTGTGGCAGCACGCCGTCCGCAGCGCCTCGCCGGACTCCAGCCTTCGACCGGCCGTCACGTCGGTGACCTCCGCGCCCTCGGGCAGCCGGTAGTCGAACTCGCCATAGGCGAACAGAGCCCTGGCCGTGTCACCGGGCTTCGTCCACTCCACGCCGACGTCCTCCCAGGGATCGTCTGGGGCGGCAATGAGCCTCCGGCGCACCATCAGGTCGTGAACCGCCGCCCAGTCCAGGTTCGCCCGCCGCACCTGCTCGCGGAGCCCGGGGAACTGATCGAGCGCCTTGTACTCGTAGGTCCACAGCACGTAGCGTACAGGCATTATGGGGAATGATCTGTTCGCGATGGATCGGTAGTAGTAGTTGATCTCCGCCGGGCGTGCCATGTTGATGTAGGGCGCCCAATTGTAGTGCAGCGGCTCGCCCTGGAGGTAGTAGCCCCGCGTCAGCGCATCCTGGCCGGCCGGCCCCTCGCCCTCAAGCTGCACGGTGGCGATCCCCGCGCGCTGGGTGTCAGCCACCATCTCGAAGGCCCGGCGGGTCTGGAAGAATCGCGTCCCATTCTCGCGCACCTGCACGCGGGTGGCGGCCAGGTTGAAGGTGTCGAACCACGCGGAGTCGATCCCGGTCGCCTCGTGGAGCCGCCGGTAGTGCTCGATAGCGTAGTCGTAGTACTCGCTGTGCAGGTTGGTGGAGCCGGCCAGCCGGGGCTGCTGCCCCTCCGGGAGCTTGAGGTGCCACCGTGGGTGCTCCTGGTGGACCGGCGATTCGATCACGATCTTGTTCGCCGGCGCCCAGGTGTAGATGCTGACACCCCGCTCGCGCGCCGCCTCCGCCAGCTCCGCGAGAGCGGGCGTCCCTCCGAGAAGCTCGGCGGGCACCAGGCTCCAGACCCCGGCATTGGTCCTGGGGATCTTCCGCGCAGCCGTGTGGCGGGACTCGAAGGTGCACATCCACATCCCGCGGAAGCCCAGCTCCCGGACCATGTCCAGGTCCTCAATGCGCTCGCGGAAGCTCTCGTCCTCCCGCTGGGGCGCCTTGCAGACCGGCCGGTAGACGGGGTCCTGGATGCCGAACTCATCCCGCACCCGGCGCTCCAGGTGATCGTAGATGCGCGTGTATTCATCCACGCGCCGCAGCCCATCGGGGACGCTGCCTGCCCGGAACATCACGCGGCGGAAGGGCGTGCTGGCCTCCCGGCGCAGCTCCTGCTGAATATCGTCGAAGGTCAGTAGCAGAGGGCTCCGCGCCCGCCGTTCGACCCACGAGATGACCGGGGACACGCTCTCCCACGTGTCGTAGAGCATCCCCTGCCCCGAGGCCTGGAATCGGAACCAGGGCGTCGTGGCAAAGGTCCACGTCGGCGTCGAGCGCCAGGGGCCGGTCATCGGGCCGGGCGGGCCCGGCTGGACGAAGGCTCCCTCGATGTCGCCGCCGATCTCCCAGGAGCTGATGTCGCGAATGATATCGAGGCGCGCGTCCGGGGAGGACACCTGGTATCGCCAGGCCAGCCCGACCCAGCGCCCGCCGCCGATGGTCTCGCTGCGCGGCTCGAATCGCCAGGTCAACTCGTCCGGGCCGCCGTCACCGCGCAGCAGCCGGCAGTGCAGCACCACCGCGTGGTCGTCCCGCTCGACGCCCGCCAGCTCGCAGCCGGTGTGGGGGCCGGCGTCCTGGAGCTTCACGACGGGATGGGCCGCCAGCTCCGGCGACCGCAGCATGACTCCCGCAGCCTGGACCTCCGTCAGCCCGAGGAGCCCGCCGCGGTCCGCCTCAAGACGCAATCTCACACCGTTATCCAAGGCGATGTCGAGGCCCCGGCCGGCCTCGATGACCCGTGTCTCCGCCAGGGCGGGCGCGAGGGCCGCCACCATCAACAGTGCGGCCGCCATGGGCGTCCTCACAGCTCGTCCCGCCTCCTCTTGAAGTAGGGGAAGGGCCGGATCTCTTTCACTGACATGTCGTCACACCACAGGGCGGTGGGGGCCGCCCACTCGCGGATCCAGAACTCAATGCGGCCCCGCTCCACGAACTCCGGAACCGCCACCAGCCCCTCCCAAAGCTGCCAGTCGAAGGAGCCGGTGGCGTGTGTCTCGTGCTGGCCGTTGTGCAGCAGCGGATGGATCCACCGCTCGACGGGCTCCTCCTGATGCGGATAGACGTAGGTGGCGATGAACTTGATGTGCAGCCGCAGGATGTCCCGGGCCCGCACCCGGCAGCGCACCCGATAGACGTGATACTCCTTCACCGGGAAGTCCTCGGTTCGGAAGGCCACCGCCCAGTGTCCGGCCGCCACCGCCCGCCGGTCATCCCAGGCGTCGAAGTCCCACCACCGATCCCTCTCGACGGCCGGGAAGTCGGGCACCGGGGTGGAGTACACGATCGACCGCTCGCCGCTGTGTGCGATCTCAGAGAGGCCCACCTCGGCCTCGCCCCCGCCGACGTGCCAGTTGGCCGGGTAGTCGGCGGGACTGGCCACCGACCAGCCATCCGGCATGCCATCGGCGTCGGCGTCCACCTCCAGGCCGGGGTTCGCAACCAGGTTCGGCTGTGCGAGCCCTGCTGGGGCCGCCATCAGTGCCAGCGCAACCAGCGCCGGCCTAAGTGCTGGGCTCATGCCGTTTGCGGCCTCCCTATGCGAGGGGGATCATCGGGCCTGTAGATCGCGAAGTAGTAGATGATGGCGCCGATCCAGTGCACGACGAAAAGCAGCACACACCACATGGCGCGGGTGCGTGGATCGGGGAAGGCCCGCTGGGCGCATCGTAGATGGCCAGTCCCGCCACGATCCATCCCGCCCAGGTCAGCGCCATCATGCCGAAGATAAAGACCATGTACAGGAACCAGAAGCCGACCATGGCGACGCCGAAGGCGGGCCCTATCGTCTCCACCTCATCGTCCTCCCATTCCCTCTCCTCATCCCGATCCTCAGTCTCGACGGTGCCGGTCTCACCGGCAGACGGCGTATCCTGGCCCTTTTCCAGCTCAGCGAGCCGCTCCCTGCAGCGCTCATCGCAGGCGTCGGCGCCCCGGCGGTACGCCCGGATGGCGCCCTCGCGATCCCCCGCCGCCTCCAGCGCCCGGCCGAGAGGGTAGCAGATCTCCTGCCGGTCGCCCCCCAGCGTCAGGGCGCGGCGATACGCCCCCGCGGCCGCCTCCGGCTCGCCCCTCTCGGCAAGCAGTCGCCCGTTGAGCAGATGCGCCGCGAGCGATTCCCGGTCGATCGCCAGCGCGCGCTCGATGGCCTCCTCAGCCCCGTCAAGGTCCTCCCGCTGCAGGTGCAGGCGCGCGATCCTCAGGTGGGGCTCGACGGCCTGCGGGTCGAGGCGCGCCGCTTGCCGGTAGGCGGCGATGGCCTCCTCCGTCTCGTCGGCGTCGGCAAGCACCGCGCCCAGCCACAGGTGCATGGCCGGATCGTCGCTGCGAAGCTCCGTGGCCCGCCGCGCGTGCGCGACGGCCTCCTCTTCGCTGGAGAGCCTCGCCTGGATGATCTCCCAGCCCGCTCGCCCACCGATCGCCGCCCACACAACATATCCAAGCACAGCGATCGACCCCACTGCGGCGATGAGTGCCACAACCGTCAGCCGCCAGCACCGGCTCATGCGCCCCCTCCTCTCACGCTGCCCTCAGAGCGCCTTCTGGACCCGCATGATCTGCTCGGCGATGATCCAGCGATAGACGTTGAAGTCGCCGGCCGGCCACAGCCCCTCATAGCGGTACATCGGCTGCACGTTGATGCTGTCCCACACGAAGTCAAGCTCCCGCTGCGCCTCGTCAGCCGCCGCGACGGCCTCCGGGTCTCCGGACGCTCGCGCCCGCTCGATGAGCTGCTGGAGCGTGTAGACGTAGCGGTAGTCGTCGTGCCCCTCCCGGTAGGCCTCCCAGAGGGTCACAGGCATGGGCGTGCCGTCCGGCTCGTGGCGAACCATGAAGTCCATGGCGGCGCCGGTGAGGTAGTTGAGCGGGTCGCTGCTGGTGGAGGAGTAGATCCACGGGATCAGGGTCAGGAAGCCCGATCGCCAGAAGCCGAAGCCGAAGGTCATGCGCGCACCCCGCACCGGCGTGTGATCGTTCTCGCCCGCCACCTTGTTCGGATAGCACCAGTACTGCACGTCGCGCGCGGCCATGTCCGCCAGGATCGTCTCCCGGTCGGGCTCGAAGGGCTGGGTGCACCAGACGTTGACGAAGGGTCGCAGCGGCCGGAACTGCTCGTGGGTGGGCGCCGCGGTGACGTAGGTCGGGGCCCCGGCCTCCCGGATGGCCTCCAGCGTGATGCGCATCAGCTCAACGGAGGTCTCATCCCGCCCCGGCTCGTCGATGGGGTAGTACAGGAAGGTCGGCCAGCCGTACCTCTCCCGCTCGCTCTCGATGAACCGGGTCATGGCCGTGAGCTCTTCGGCGTACTCGGGCGGAGGGATCTTCGCGTTGTTGGTGTGCGGCCCCCAGCTCTCCCCCACGTACTTCTGGTAGATGCCACCGGCGTTGATGTGCGTGGCGTAGGGCCCGGTGAAGCCGTACTGCTCGCATATGTCGAGCTTGGCCTGCAGCACGGTCCAGTCGGCCTCGAACTGCCCGTCCTCGTTGGCCGGCGGGCACCATGCGCTGAGCACGATGTTCCGGAAGCCGTGCTCTACCAGGTCCTGGTGCTCAAGATGCGCCTTCCGCTGGAAGTACTCCCGGGAGACGTCGTCGTCGGCGCGGTTCCAGTTGTCCAGCGGGTGGCGGTAGTACATGCCGTAGATCTTCTCGGGATCGTCCTGCAGCTCGATGGGCAGCACACGCAGCCGGATGGGCACACCGGCCTGCCCGCCATCGCTGTCGCTGATGACCACCGCGCCCGTGTAGGTTCCGGGCAGGGCGTCCTCCGGCACATGCAGCGTCAGCCAGAAGCGGTGCGTCACGCCCGCCTCCAGCCCGACCGGCGCAGCCGGGTCGTGGATCTCGCGCTGGTGGAACATCCACATCGGCTCGAGGACGTCAGGCACGATGCGGTAGAGGCCCATGCCCACGTAGTTGGGCCGCGCGCGCATGTAGCGCACATGGCGCACCTCCACGTTCTCGGGGTAGCCCAGCGGCCCGATGTCGGTAGTCTCGACCGCGAGGCCATCGAACTCCCTCAGCAGGTGCACCGAGACGGTCACCGGCTCGTACTCGCCCGGCGTGGCGAAGACGCGCAGTTCACGCCCGATCTCCTCGGCGCGCGGGCGGGTAGTGTGCCGGATTACCTCCGGCCACGGGCGGCTGAAGGCCACCCAGCCGCGCTGGCGATCCTCGTCGGAAAGCTCCGGCATCGGCTCGGGCTCCGGAGGCGGATCCAGCTTCCAGCTCTCCTGCTGCTCGGGCGGGAGGAAGAAGACCCACTCCTCCAGCGGATCGATGATCTCCCGCTCCACGCGCTCCCACTCGTCCTCGGGAGCGATGAGGATGCAGCTCACGACCCACCAGCTCTCCGGCACGAGGTGCACGTAAAGACGCCTCTCGTCCGCAGTAGCGCTCAGGCGCACCGGGCGGTGCTGCCAGCCCCCCTCCATCTGCACGGCGACGCGGGAGTAGTCGTCAGGCAGGTCGGCATGGGGGACGCCCGCGGCGGCAGTGCTGAACGTCAGGTAGCGGTCGCGCATCCGCTCGCTGGAGCCGCACAGCATGTAGACGCGGTAGACGCCGGGCGGGACGTCCACCACGAAGGCGTTCTGCGTATCGCCGATGATGCAGTCCTCGGTGATAGCGTTGGTCCACATCATGGGAGGCGCGGGGCTGCCGCGGCGATCGCCCATCTCCTCCCAGACCTGCACCTGCTCGGCCAGGCCCTCCACGCTCTGCCAGCCGAAGCCGCGCTCCTCGGAGTACTCATCCTCTGCGGTGACGCGCGTGGAGCCGTCGTAGACCTTGGAGTCCGCCCCGCCCATGTCGAAGAAGTGGACCTGGGCGCTCGCAGCGTACGTCACCGAGAGCGCCATGGCGATCATCAGTATCCTGCCAGGGCCGATCATTGCGCATCGCCCTCCCACGGCGAAGAGACCATGCGGATGGTCTCACTCAGCGTCCGGTCGCTGCCCACAATCTGCGCCTGCACCTCGTATTCGCCCGGCTCCAGCCGGCCGCCCACCTGCAGCGGCATGGTGTGTGTGCCGTCTCCGAGCGTGGTTGCGCTCTGCCTGAGCGTCTCGCCATCATCGACCAGGCGCGTCAGCACCTCGACGGCCTCGCCCTCGTCCATCCCCGTCAGCTTCACCCGTACGCGCAGGACGTCGGCGTCGGCGTAGGCGACCTGGTTGAGGGGCCGCACCGCGACGATGGTGGGCTCCGCGTAGCGCAGCAGAGCCAGCTCATCGATCCAGAAGTCGAGCACGTCGCCGTGGGCGTAGTTGGCCTCGGAGATGAAGAGCTGCACCGCGTGGACATTCGTCGGATCGGGGACGTTGGAGACCGGGAAGCGGTAGTGCACCCACTCGCCCTTCTTCGGCTCCAGCGTGGTCTGCCACTGGTTGTTGCGGTCCGGGCAGCGCACGATGAAGCCCAGGGCGGTGCTGGGGAAGCTCTCACGCGAGGTCTCGGCGTAGAGCCAGAAGTCCACGAAGTCCCAGCCTGTCCAGTCCCGTTGAGCCTCTGTGACGCGGAGGTAGGTCCGCGGCCAGCCGATGGGGTAGTCCGGCTGGCCGGTCTCGAAGTTGACGTCGACGTGGAAGTGCATCGCCCGCCCCTGGCGGGCGTGCCGGTCATCCGGGTCCATGGTGGCCTCCGCGGGCACCCACTCCGAGCCGCTGTCGCCGTCGGCGAGCACCAGACGCTCCATC
>JBNGDZ010000114.1:0-11129 GCA_049975765.1 Armatimonadota bacterium | reverse complement strand
G
Source organism: Armatimonadota bacterium (assembly GCA_049975765.1). Lineage (GTDB taxonomy): Bacteria > Armatimonadota > Zipacnadia > Zipacnadales > UBA5352 > JAYENL01. Next base: position 11,128 of record JBNGDZ010000114.1, on the reverse strand, counting down.
GCGGCTGGTGGTGGCGAACTTCGGCGTGACCCGAGCCTCCTCGGTAAAGAGGCTCTGGCCGGGGCCGGCATGACCGACCATGGCCTTCACGTGCCACTGGTCGCGATCGTACTCCTCCTCCTGCCACCTGCCCTCAGCCAGACCCTTGCCGAGGTCGGCGGTGAAGTCGCCCCCGCCCTGCTCCATCATGGATTTGAGCACGCCGGCCTCCAGCCGGGCGTCCACACTGCCATCGGGCGCCATCGCGAATCGGCCGTCGATGAACATGCAGCCGCCAAGCAGTCCCAGCACCGCCAGAGTGGCCGCTGCCACTATGATCCTACCCGTAGACGCCATACTCGTCCACCGCCTCAAAGAGCGCCTCGACGTTCTCCCAGGGGACATCGGGCTCCAGCACGTGCGTCGGCGCGACCAGCAGCCCCCCGCCGGCTCCCACGGTGTCGATGGTCCACCTCACGGCCGCCCGCACCTCGTCGGGAGTCCCGAAGGGCATGGTGGTCTGCGTCCCGATGCAGCCCCAGAACGCCAGCCGATCCCCGTACCGCCGCTTCAGGGCCGCCGGGTCCATGCACTCGGGCTGCACCGGGTTGAGGATATCGAAGCCGATCTCGATCAGGTCCTCAATGACCTCCCTCACGTCCCCGTCACTATGATACCACGCCAGGATGTCAGGGTTCACATCCTTTGCGGCTCGGATCACCTTCCGCCACCGGGGCTTCAGCCACTCACGCCACATCTGAGGGCTCATCATCAGCCGGTCCTGCATGCCGATGTCGTCGCCGCAGTGGATCATATCCGCGCCGGCCTCGGCGTAGCGCCGCGCCATGAAGGCCCGGTCCTGCGTGATCCTATCGAATATGTACCCCGCGAAGGCACGGTTCAACACCATATCCTGCATCAGCTTCTCCATGCGGGTGAGCTGCCAGGCGATCTCCCAGATGTGGCCCACGCCCCCGGAGACGAACCACTCGTCCTCGTGGAGCGCCGCCACGGTCTCCTCCAGGTGCGCGTGGCGGCGCCGGGGCGTGTAGTCCGGCCAGGGGTACTCCTCCAGCTCCGCCACCGTCTCGGCCCGCTCCAGTGGGTATATGCGCGAGGTGAAGTGATAGAAGTCGCTGGGGACCCGCCCGGAACCGTACTCGCTGATGGCGGTGCCCTCCGGGATCCCGTCCGGGTAGTAGGGCGAGAAGTCCGTTGGCTCCTCGGGGCCTCTGAAGCCCACTCCCCGGCGCTCGAAGCCGAAGTACTCCGCGGCGTTGGTGGCACCGGTGTTCTCCTCAAAGGCCGCCTGAATGGCGGGCGTGAAGCCGGCCTCCTTGGGCACCCGATCGGGCACCTCCCGGCGCATGGTAGTGGTTACGCGCTCGCGCGGCGACATCTCTGTGCGCACAGGGCCCCTCCCTCAGCCGCGCATGCGGCCGAAGATAAAGAAGATGGTCGCGACGATGCTCACGGTCAGCATGATCAGACTGACGATCGGCGGAATCCACTTCCCGAGCAGCCCGATGATGACGGCGGGGACCAGGAAAACCACGATCAGCCACTTCCACACCCGCATCATGTCCGGCGTCGTCAGAGTCTCGATGATCTCCACAGAGCCCTTCAGGTACATGCCGCACTCCGTGCATCGCACCGCGTCCTGCGGGCTGTAGGCGCCGCAGACGGGGCACCGCTGCATGTGCATGTCCCGGCGGCGCCTGGCATCGAGGCACCGCTCCAGGCGCCTCTGGATATCGGCGCTGGAGGAGTGCATCTCCACGTAGGCCTGGTAGTGCTCGATGGCCCGGTCCAGATCCCCGCGCTGCTCGAAGATCTCACCCAGCTTCCGATGCGGGTAGGGCACATCCGGCTGCCGCTCAAGGGCCTGGTAGTACTTCGCGATGTCCTGTGCCTCGAGCCGCCGCGCGCCGACCTCCTGCGTCGCCAGCGGCATCACGGTGATGAGCAGGCACACCAGCATCAGCAGCAGAAAGAGCCCGATCGCCACCGGCCCACCCATGAGCGTCCCGCCCAAAAGCGCCAGCATCAGCGTCAGGATCAGCAGGAACTCCCAGCCGCTGATCACCTTGTCGGTGATCCACATGCCGAAGAGGCGATACAGCGCCCAGCCGAACAGGCCGACGCAGCCCAGGATCAGGAGCGCGACTATGGCGCCCAATACGTGGATTCCCCTTCTCGTCGCGTCCGGACGCCTCAGTGCTCATCAGACAGCCCATGGATGCTCGCCCCCCGCTCGTGCAGCCGCCGGCGGAGCTCGCCCGCGGCCACGCCGCGCACGTTGCCCGCCTCCAGCGCCATCCGCGCCGCGCAGCCGGCCGCCTCGCCGATGGCCATCACGATGGGCATCACGCGCAGGGAGCTGTGCGCCCCGTGATCGCACGAGACGCAGCGGGCGGCGATGAGCAGGTTGTCGAGGCCGCGCGGCGTCAGGCAGCGGTAGGGGATATCATAGGACTCACCCGGGGGCAGCCGCCTGATGACCGTCCCGGTGCCCGCCGGGTTGTGGATGTCAACGCAGTAGGACCCCCGCGCGACGCCATCATCGAACTTCCGCGCCGCCAGCACGTCCTCGGTGGTCAGCACGTAGTCGCCCCTCACCCGCCGGCTCTCGCGCACGCCGATCTGCGGCGCGATCTCCTGCAGCCAGGCGTCCTCAAAGCCCGGCACCTCGCGGACGAGGAAGCGCACCATCTCGCGCACCTGCCGCCGCCCCTCCAGCTCCGCGTCTGTCATGTCCTCCGCGTCCGTAGCATCGTGCTTCACTATGCGTGTAGTGTTGAAGTGCACCTCATTTTCGTGTGTCGTGAAGAAGAACAGCACGTTCTCGCGCGGGTTATCGATCTCCCCGCGCTGCTTCGCGGCGTCATACAGCTTCGTGATCTCTGCGCGCGGGGGCACGCGCTCGAGGTCCACGTTGACCATGCGGAAGCACAGCGTCATGGGCTGGCAGAGGCCGTCCTCCTCGCGACCGATCTCGACCTCCGCCCCGGCCCAGGCGGCGAGGTCGCCGTCGCCGGTGGCGTCGATAAACACCTGTCCCCCGATCTGCTGCAGCCCGGACTTGCTCAGCGTCGCGATCCGGCTCACTCGACCGTCCTGGCTCTCTGCGTCGGCCAGCATGGTATGCAGGCGCAGCCGAACGCCCGCCTCGGCGCACAGGTCATCGGCGACGAGCTTGAACAGCTCGACGTCGAACGCACTGCCCTGCCGCGGACCGGCCCAGCCGCCGTGGTCGTCGAGGCGCTCGATGATTCGCTCGAAGAGGCCCCGGATAATGGGCGTGCCGCCGGCGTGCCAGGTCATGAACGGGTTGACCAGGCCGGCGGTGGCCATCCCGCCCAGGAAGCCGTAGCGCTCGATCAGCAGCGTGTCAGCGCCCTCCTCCGCGGCGGCCACGGCCGCGCACAGCCCGCCCGGCCCCCCGCCCACCACCACGACCTCTGCCTCGGCTGCAACCTCGAGGGCGTCGAAGTTCACCGCTTCGCTCATGTCGGGGGCTCCTCGGATGCGAGATCAACGTGGATGCGCACTCCGCGCTCGGCGGCCTCGCGCGCCAGCGAGTTCCACTCCTGCATCTCCTCGAACTGCTGCGGCGAGCAGGGCAGCAGCTCGAGCTGCACGTCCAGCTTCCACTCCCGCTGCAGCTCCGGGAGCAGCTTGCCCAGTTGACGCCCCTCGAACCTCTCGGACAGAAGCACCAGGTTCAGGTCGGAGTGAGGGCGCTCGTCCCCACGCGCGCGCGAGCCGAAGAAGATGGCGTCCCCCACGCCCACCCGGCGCATGAAGCGACGGATCTCCGCGATCAGCTCTTCGCGTTGTACTGCGCCTCGATCCACTCGAAGGCCTCCTGAGCCATCTTGACCGCCTCGCGGGCGTCCTCGGGCTCGAAGCGCTGCGAGGGCGGGCCGCCGGCGGCATCCACGTAGCGGGTGGACATGTAGAAGGGGTTCAGCCTCTTGATGATTTCCCAGATGTCGTCGGGTATCCTGCCGAAGACGTCGTGCACCATCGCCTGCAGGGAGTGCTCGTGGGGCATGGGGCGGCCCCTGAGGATCGGGTAGCCGCACTTGAGAAGCTTCTCGACGGCCTGCCGCGCATGGAAGATGGCGTGGTTGGGGATGTCGTGCCGGGAGAGCAGCCGCGCCGCCTCCAGGTCGATCCTCGCGTCATCGATCCACGACCGCTCGCGCTGCGAGAGCATCCGTCACGCGTCCTCGTCGCCGGTCTCACCGTTGAGGCCCTCAGCCTCGTCGTCCAGCGTGATCCGGATGCCCGTCTCCGCCGCGATGCGCTCGATGCCGAGGCCCTCCTTGGCCCGCTCAAACTCCTCCGGCGTGTATGCCAGGACCTCCAGGAAGGGCAACGACGGGTCCCACTGGTGATGCAAGGGCGGGAGGCGATCCATGAACCGCACGCCCTCGAACCTGGGTGAGATGACCATGAGATCGACATCACTGGTCTTGATGTGATCATCGCGCGCACGCGACCCGTAGAGGATGGCCTCACTCACGCCGACGCGGCGCATGAAGCACCTGATGATGTCGATCAGCTCGTCTCTGACAGGCGATCGGACAGCCACCGAAGCACCTCCCTGGCCATCGCCATGGCTCTCCGCGTTAGCTTCAGCGCAGCTTCTGGCGCATCATCTCGTTGACCATCTGCGGGTTCGCCTGGCCCTGAGTGGCCTTCATGACCTGGCCGATGAGGAAGCCGATGGCCTTGTCCTTGCCGCCGCGGAACTGCTCCACCGGCTCGGGGTTGTCGGCGATGACCCGGTCGATGATCCCCTCCAGCTCCCCGGCGTCGGAGATCTGCTCCAGGCCCTCCTCCTCCACGATCTCCCGCGGACCCTTGCCGGTCTCGAACATCGTCTGCAGCACGTCCTTGGCGATCTTCCCGGAGATGACGTCCTCCTCGATGAGAGTCAGCAGCTCGGCCAGGCTCTCGCAGGAGATGGGGCTCTCGGAGATGCCGATGCCGGCCTCGTTGAGCAGGCTCATGACGTCGCCCATCAGCCAGTTGCTGACGGTCTTGGCGGCGCCCTCGAAGCGCTCGCAGGTCTCCTCGAAGAAGTCGGCCAGCTCCCGGCTCTCGGTAAGCACCCCGGCGTCATACTCCGGCAGGTCGTACTGCTCGCAGAAGCGCCTGCAGCGCTCGGCGGGCAGCTCCGGGCAGCTCTCGATGATCTCCTGCACCCAGGCCGGATCCGGCTCCAGCGGAACCAGGTCCGGCTCCGGGAAGTACATGTAATCGTCGGAGGTCTCCTTGCGCCGCATCAGCGCCGTGACGCCCCTGTCCTCATCCCAGCGCCGGGTCTGCTGGAACAGCTCGTCCTCGCGGCCCTCTGCGACGGCCCGACGCTGACGCTCGATCTCGTACTTGACGGCCTCGTAGACCGAGCGGATGGAGTTGAGGTTCTTAATCTCCACCTTGGGCGTGGCCTCGCCGGTCTGGCGGTCGACGAGGTTCACGGTCGGCTCGGCGCGCATGGCGCCCTCCTCCATGTTGGCGTTGGAGACCCCGATGCAGCGGAGGATCAGCCGAAGCTGCGTCAGATACTCCCGGCACTGCTCGGCGGTGGTGAAGTCCGGCTCCGTCACCACCTCCATCAGCGGGATGCCGCAGCGGTTGTAGTCCACCAGCGATGCGCCGCTGGGCAGGTGGATGTTCTTGCCGGTGTCCTCCTCCAGGTGCGCCCGGCGGATGCCGATGCGCACCTGCTCCCCGTTCACGTTCAGGTCGATGTAGCCGTCGTGCGTGAGCGGCTCATCGTACTGGGAGATCTGGAAGTTCTTGGGCAGATCGGGGTAGAAGTAGTTCTTGCGCGCGAAGCGGCAGCGCTCCGCCACCTGGCAGTGCAGCGCCACCCCGGTGCGGATGGTGTACTCCACCGCCCTGCGGTTGGGCACAGGCAGCGAGCCCGGCAGCCCCAGGCAGGTCGGACACACGTTGGAGTTGGGCCGGGCGCCGAACTCGGTCGAGCATTGGCAGAACATCTTGGAGGTGGTGTCGAGTTGAGCGTGCACTTCCAGACCGATCATGGGCTCAAGGGCCATGCGTATCACCTGCGGGCATCCGGGAATGCGACGAGTGGTTATCATAGCGCCGACGACGGATGAGACGCTCCTCCGTATGATACACTGGTCGCGGAGGCTTGTCGAGGGCCCCCCGGAGGGGGTTCATCCCGGCTCCTCCGGCCCGCCGTACCCCGTCGCCACGTGGATCGGCGGGTCGGAGCCGACCTGCGTGATGCTCTCGAAGCGGAACTCGCGCTGCCAGTCCTCCGGCGCCTTCAGCACCAGCACCGCCGGGCGGCCCAGCAACCGCGGGTCAGTCAGGTCCGTATCCTCGAAGTAGTCGTACTGCGAGCCGCGGCGGCCCACATAGCGGCCCGCGCCGTAGACGGTGGGCCTGCCCGGCAGGTAGTAGGCGAGCTGGCTGGCCGTGCCGTATGAGCCCGCGGCCACGAAAGGCTCTCTTCCCGTGCGCTCCCGCGCCAGTTCCATGGCGTCTTCCACCCGCCCGGCCAGGCGCTGCGCGCCCGTTATGCGGTACATCGGCACGTACTCCCCGAGCACCGGCAGCCTGGCGTAGGCCTGCGGGAACATCAGCAGGCTCAGCGTGAAGACTCCGAAGCCGACCGTCCAGCGCCAGGCGCTGATGAGGCGCGGCCGCCGCCTCTCGATCAGCGTCAGCTCCGCCACCAGCACCAGGAGTGTGGCGTAGCCGGCCACCGGCCAGTTCGCCTCCACGCGCGAGACGAGCGAGACCGCGAACATGAAGCCCAGCACCACCAGCCCGCTACAGAGCAGAAACAGCCGGTGCGGCCACTGATTGGGCTCATCTTGCCGCGACCGCACGGCCCGGAGCGCGGCCATGGCGATCAGCACCAGCGCCGGCGGCCCTATGACGCCGACCTGCGAGAGGAGCAGCTCCCCCGTAGAGAAGCCGCCGAAGGGCTGGTCCCACTGCGTCGGCACATCGCCGCCGGGCGCACCCAGGTGCCCCAGCTCGTGTCTGAGCGCCGGCCAGCCGTGGCGCGCGTTCCAGATCAAGAAGGGGCTCATCGCCGCCAGCATCGCAACGATCGTCAGCGCCGCGCTCGCCGTGAGGCGCCGATCCCAGGGCAGCTTGCGGCGGCGCAGGAGAGCGTAGACGATGAATGCCGGGGGCAGCAGCACGATGGTGTACTTGAAGAGGAAGCCCACCCCCAGCGCCAGTCCCGTCAGCGCCCAGAGGCCCCAGGGCCTCTCCCCCGCCTCATGGCGGGCGAACGCGCGCCACGCCCCCCAGGCCGCCAGCACCCAGCAGGCCATGAAGGGGCCGTCGATGGTCATCATCTGAGCCTCGGCCTGGTAGATGGGCACCAGACACCAGGCCGCGGCGGCCAGAAAGCCGGCGCGCTCGTCGGAGGTCACATCGATGGTCAGCCGCGCCAGCGCCAGGGCGCCCACGGCAGAGAAGGCCGCTGCCGGCAGCCGAATCGCCCACTCCTCGTGGCCGAAGAGGGCCGTGCTCAGCCAGATCGACCACGCCACGCCGGGGCCCTTGGAGTAGTAGGACAGCGCCGGCCGCCGCGCCCACTCCCAGTAGTGCGCCTCGTCCTGCACCAGCTCCCACTCGCACAGGAATACGAGGTAGATAACGCGCAGCGCCAGCAGCCCCAGCACCAGCACGAGCGTGGCCCGCCAGTCGGCCCACGCCAGCCAGCCCGGCCCCGTCTGGTCTTGCGGTGTGGCGTGCGCCTCGTCCGCGCGCATCAGCCCGCCTCCGTCGGTCTGCCCCATGTGTTGCCACAGACACACAGATTACGCGCAAGCGGCCTTCTGCGCAAGTGTCGCGCCCCGGGGGGGCTCGATGAGACGCCAGACGACGCACGACGGGCAGGCGGCAGCGGGCGAGCCCCGCCCACAAGCGACGATCTCGCGGCACACCGTCGCGCCGCGCGGAGGCCTGCCGGCGGCCGATGGCGAAGTCGAAGGCAAGCGTGTGACGCCATCCGAGGAGCTTCACCATGCAGCACCGTGATCCGGGCGACAACGGCGCGCCCGATGTGTCCGTGGTCATCCCGGTCTATAACGAGAAGGAGGCCATCCAGCACCTGTACCGTGCGCTGGTAGAGGGCCTCGATGGCCTCGGCCGCCGCTGGGAGGTCATCCTCGTCAACGATGGCAGCAGCGACGGGAGCGCCGAGGTGCTGGACGAGGTCGCCGAGCAGGATGCGCGCTTCCTGACCATCCACCTGCGCCGCAACTTCGGCCAGACCGCGGCCATGGCGGCCGGCTTCGACCACGCTCGCGGCCAGATCATCGTCGCCATGGACGCCGACCTCCAGAACGACCCCGCGGACATCCCAAGGCTGGTGGCGGAGATCGAAGAGGGCTCTGACGTGGTTAGCGGCTGGCGGAAGAGCCGCAAGGACCCGTTCCTGACGCGCATCCTGCCGTCCAGAATCGCCAACTGGCTGATCTCGACCGTCACGGGCGTGCGCCTGCACGACTACGGCTGCTCCCTGAAGGCCTACCGGCGCGAGATCCTGGAGGAGGTGCGGCTCTACGGGGAGATGCACCGCTTCATCCCCGCGCTGGCGCACTGGGCGGGCGCGCGCATCGCGGAGGTGGAGGTAGCACATCACCCCAGGCAGTTCGGCTCCAGCAAGTACGGGCTTGCGCGGACCATCCGGGTCTTTTTGGACCTACTGACCGTCAAGTTTCTGCTCAGCTACGCCACCCGGCCGATCCAGGTCTTCGGCAGGTGGGGACTGCTCTCCGGCGCCGTCGGCTTCATCATGGCGGCGTGGCTGAGCTTCCGCAAGTTCTACTTCGGTGAGGACATCGGCGACCGTCCGGCGCTGCTGCTGGCGGTGCTGCTGATGCTTGTGGGGCTGCAGTTCATCACCATGGGCCTGCTGGCCGAGCTGCAGTCGCGGACCTACTACGAGGCCCAGAACAAGCCCATCTACACCATCCGCAGGATCACGCGCGGCGACGGCCCGTAGCACCTGGGAAGGCCCGCAGGTGGTAACGAGGAGCGTAGCCCCCGCGCATTGGCCGCCGAGGATACTGGGCCGGGGGTGCAAGCGCGTCATTCTATCGCGAGATGCTTCCCGAAGCTCGTGCCACGGTCCCTACTCCCACCGCAGCTCGCCCAGCTCCCGCTGGAGCTGGTTCTCCAGCCGATCGGCCTCATGGGGAAGCTGCTCCGCGAGATCATGTTGCTCCGTGGGGTCCTCCCGGCGGTCGTAGAGCTCCCGCCGGCCGCTGGCCCCCGGCAGCAGCAGGCTCCAGCGGCCGTCGCGGATCGCGGCGCTGCGGTTGTGAATGCCGGTGATGGAGTGGTCGCGCACCCACTCGGTCTCCCCACGCACCAGCGGCAGCAGGCTGGTCCCGTGTGTCCCGGGCTGCCGATCCACGCCCGCGGCATCGCAGATGGTGGGGGCGAGGTCCGACAGGCGCACCAGCGCCTCCCGCCGCTGCCCTGCTCCCGCCCCATCGGGCAGGCGAACGAGCAGCGGCACCGCCGCAAGCTCCTCGTACAGCCACGGGCGGGCCTTGCGGACGATGCCGTGGTCGTCGAGCGGCTCCCCGTGATCGCTGGTGAAGACGACCAGCGAGCTGTCAAGCACTCCCATCTTCCGCGCGGCCGTCAGCAGCCTCCCCACCCAGCGATCCACCAGCGTCACCTCTCCGGCGTAGAGCGCGCGGACGTTGTGCATCTCCTCCGGCGTGAGATAGCCCTCGACCTCCGAGGGCACCGGGTCGATGATATCCAGCCCCTCATAGCCGGGGTTGTAGGGCTCCTTGAGCGCCGGGGGCGGGTCCCAGGGCTCATGGGGGTCGAACATGTCCAGCCACAGGAAGAGGCGGTCCTCCCCATGGTGGCGCTCAAGCCAGTCGATGCCTCTCAGGCACACCTGCGCGCAGAAGTAGTCCTCCTCGCTCTCGCGCCCTGAGATGTTGCGCAGGTAGTGGCGGAAGCGCGCCGCGAAGTCGGCGCTGCGCTCGGCGTCGTCCGTGGGCTTGAAGTGGTGCTCGAGGGCCGCATCGATCTCCGCAGGATCGACATCGGACGGCTGCAGCCATGGGTCGTACTCCTGCCCGCGGATGAAGATGGTCTCATCGAAGCCCCGGCCCATGTTGTAGCCCGGCTCGTGCATGTGGTAGACGTCCGTGATCAGCGCCGAGGTGTAGCCCTTGTCCCACAGCCACTCAGCGATGGGCAGGTCGTCGCGCTCCAGTGGCTGCCACGGCCGGAAGGGGAAGCAGACGCGGCCGGTCCACATGGAGGTCCGGCAGGGCACGGTGTTGAGCGAGTCTGCGTAGGCGCCGTCGATCACGCAGCTTTCGGCCGCGAGGCGGTCCAGGTTCGGCGTGCGGATCCACTCGTTGCCGTAGCACCCCAGGTGGTCCTTGCGCAGGCTGTCCGCGACGATCACGATGACGTTCACTGCATTGCCTCCTTCGACTGGCGTACCGGCCGGTCCGGCCTCTGCGGCGTGATGACAGCTTCACCGCATCCGCTGCGTGTCCTCCCCGGCAGCGCTTGCAGGAGGCAGCTCGCGTGTGGTTGAATAGGGGTGCAACTGCCGGTCGCGAGGTGGCGGTGAGAGATGAAGCCCGTTGAGGACACCGAGCGCTGGACCTGCCCCGTCTGCGGCACTGAGCTGCCCGGCGACGAGCACATCAGACGCTGCCCCCGATGCGGGGCAAAGGCACTGTGGCGGCGCCGGGAGCCGTCCGTCGAGTATGGCGTGGTGCTCTTCAACGCCCGCCTGTGCGGGATTATGGCCGGCATCCAGGTGGGGATGATCGCGGTGCTGGTGGCCGGCTATCGCCTTCCCATTCCCTGGGGCGTGGCGCTGGCGGTGGCGGCCCTGCCGGTCCTGGGCTACTGGCTCGCAGGGCTCGCCGCCCGGTCCGTGCCGCGATCATGGCGCACGGGCCTGCTGGTAAGCGTGCTGGCGCTCAACGCGGGGCTGCTGGCGGCGCTGGCGACGGCAGTGTTGGGGTACATGGACCCATTGGCGCTGGGTGGGATTACTGTCGGCGTGGCGGCGTTGCTGTCACGGACGATCCGGAGCGCCGTCACCCGCGACGTCACCGAGAGAGACGGCGCTGCAGGATAGACC
>JBNGDZ010000113.1:0-11134 GCA_049975765.1 Armatimonadota bacterium | reverse complement strand
GCGCCGGAGGCCGCCGACGAGGACCTCGCCGAGGTGCTCGGCAAGCGCGTTCCCTATGGGGCGGTGCGGGATACCGTGGCACTCGCAAGCGAGGCCGGCCTCACGGACGTGAAGCTCTACTTCATGCTGGGGATCCCCGGCGAGACCGACGAGGCCGCCGACCGGATTGCGGACTACGTGCAGGCGCTGGAGCGCGACGTCGGCGGCATCCACGTGACGGTGGCCGCCGGCGCGCTGGTCCCCAAGCCGCACACGGAGCTTGCGCGTGCAGCGGTCCCACACCCCGACATCGTGTCGAGGCGGCTCAAGCGCCTGCGCACCCAGCTTCGCGCGCGCACCAGCGCCGATCTCCGCGTCTCGTCGGCCCGCTGGAGCGCCGTGCAGACCGCGCTCAGCCGCGGCGGGCGCGAGCTGGGACCGGTGATCCTGGCCGCCGGTGGCGGCGGGCCGGAGGACTTCGAGCGCGCGCTGCGCCGGGAGGGGCTCGCCCTGGACGAGTACCTCGCCGAGCAGACAGGGCCTGCGCCGTGGGAGATCGTGGGGGAGTGCCGGAGGATGGGGGTGGGCGCGTGAGCGACGCTCCTCTCCCCTACTTCTACCGCCTGTCGCCGCCCACGGGCTACTATGAGATGGCGGCGCTGGAGTTTCAGGCCCTGACCGGCGACCCGGCGCCTGCGGTCGAGCCCTGGGAGCAGCGCGAGGAGCCCACCGACGTCCCGCGCATCGCGTGGTCGCGTGCGGGGGTGGACATCCAGCGCGCGGCCTACGTCGCGCAGTGCTGCCGGCTGCTGGCGAATGCCGAGGACCTCGAAGGATTGCTCTCGGCCGCGGAGAAGCTTCATCTGCGCCGCGATCGCTTTCAGGTACGCGTGCAGAAGCGCGGCGGCGTGCAGACGGTCGACTCGCAGCATATCGAGCGCATGCTCGCGGACCGCATCGACGGCTCGCCGGACCTGTCGCGGCCGCTCGTACGGCTGATCATCATGGCCCGCCCCGGGCGTTGGCTGATGGGCGAGTTGGTCTCGCGCACCGACAGCGGCTGGCGGGGCCACGAGCAGCGTCCCTACCAGTACTCCAGCGCGCTGCCGCCCAGGCTGGCGCGGGCGCTGGTGAATCTGGTGGCGCGGCCGGGCGATCGTCTGATGGACCCCTGCTGCGGCGTGGGAACGGTCCTGGTGGAGGCCGCGCACATGGGCGTCGAGGCCTTCGGCTGGGACACCAACCGGCGAGTGGTGGAACACGCGGCGTCGAATCTCTGTCATCATGGCTTGGGGGCCTGGCTCGTGGTGGGCGACGGGCGCACTGTCCGTGGCCGTTTCGACGGCGCGGTCCTGGATCTGCCCTACGGCCAGTCCACCCCGCGTGTCGAGAGCGTTTGCCGCGGACTCGTGGAGCGCGCGCTCCAGGTGGCGCGGCATGTGGCCGTGGTCGCCATCGAGGACATGCGCGAGCTGCTACGTGACCTCGGCGCAGAGGTTCTCGGGTGCGCCGCTCTGACCAAGGGGAACCTGATCCGCCGGGTGCACTGGGCCCGCGCACCGTCCGCCGGCAAGGACGCCTGAAAGGGGAGGAAACCGTGGAGCTGTGGCAGCGTTTCACACATCGGGCGCGGCGGGCCATCATGATCGCCCACTCAGAGGGGGAGACGATGCAGCGGGACATGATCGGGGCTGAGCACCTGCTGCTGGGGCTGCTGCGCCTCGACGACAGCATGGCGCACGAGATCCTCGAGCATCTGGGCGTCGATGCGGGTGTGCTGCAGGCGGACGTCCGAAGCAGTACCGAGCGGGGCTCCAGCGAGGATCTCCAGGGTGAGATCAGCTTCACGCCGACCGGCCAGCGGGTCCTTCAGACGGCTTATGCGACGGCCCGCGACATGGCCGACCAGCACATCGGCACCGAGCACATGCTGCTGGCGCTGGCGCAGGAGGGGGAGGGGCGAACGCGAGAGGTCCTGCATGAGCACGGCGTCTCACCGGACGCGGTGAGGGCCGCTCTGAGCGAGCTCACCGCCGCGCGCGAGCCGTCACGACCCGCGGCCGCGGAGGCGATCGACCTCAAGCGGAGAGCAGCGGACATCGAGGCTCTCTCCAGCGCGCGCATCCCGCCGGCCGTGGGGCCCTACTCCCATGCCGTCCGCGCCGGCGGCCTCATCTTCTGCTCCGGCGTAATCGGCCTCTCGCCGGAGACGAACAAGCTGGTGGCGGGCCCGTTCGAGGACGAGGTGCGGCAGGTCATGAGCAACCTGACAGCGCTGCTGGAGGATTGCGGCAGCGGCCTGGACCGCGTGGTGAAGACGACGGTCTTTCTGGCGGACATCGAGCAGTTCCCGGCCTTCAACGAGGTCTACGGCGAATACTTCGACGAGGCGCCCCCGGCGCGATCCACCGTGCAGGTGGCGGCGCTGCCTCTGGGCGCCCGACTGGAAGTGGAGGCGATAGCCATTGCTTAGGCGCGGACATGCTGCGATACTCGCGGGACTGCTGGCTGCGATGGTGGCCGGCGGCCCCTCGTCCGTCGAGGCCCAGAATCTGCTGCGCAACGGCAGCTTCGAGGGCCCTGTAGCGGGCAACGTTCCCGAGAGCTGGTCGTTCCATGATTTCCAGGGCGACGAGCTGGCCAGCGGAGAGGTGGATCGTGGTGGGCGGGTCGGTCCGAACTGCCTCAAGCTGACCTCCCCCGTCTTCCCCGTGGACTACGTGGCCTACTGCCGACCGATCGACGTTGAGGACCTCGAAAGCGACGAACTCATCTTCTCATGCTTCTTCCGCACCAAGGACCACCCGCAGGCGCAGGTCACGTTGGCAACCTACGGCGAGGACTTCACCGAGAGGGAGTTCGACACCCCCGACCTCCAGACCGAGTCCCATCCGCTGGGCGAGACACCGCGGTGGACCCTCTACAGCACCCACGTGCAGATCCGGCCGGGCACCGAGCAGCTCGTCGTGATGCTGCGCGTGATGGGTGAGGGCACCGTCTACTGGGACGGCGCCTCAGTCAGGGAGGTCGGCGGGCAGATCGAGGCGGAGCTGCAGGAGGCCGGCACGCTGGTGGACCTTCCCGCGCGCCGCACCGTGAAGTGCCGCCTGCGCAACACCACCGATCGCGAGATGGCGCTGCGCCTGGAGCTGGAGGCCAGCGACCAGGAGCACCGGCCCCGGCGTGGAGCCACGCAGTGCGCCCTGGCGCCAGGCCAGCGCGAGTCGCTGGAGGTCTTCTACCCCTTCGACTTCCGCCAGCCCCACGAACTGTTCGTGACAGTGGTCGGCGACAGCCCCGATGAGGTGCACGAGGCCTGGCGGCTTCAGGTGCCCGGTCTGGTGGACGCGCACATCGTGGAGCCGGCCTACCGCTCCATGGTGCTCTCCACTGTCCCGACCGAGCAGATCGTGGTGCAGGGCGGGCTGAACGCCAGTGAGGAGATCGCCCGGCGAGCCGAGATCTCCGGCCACCTGGTGGGCACCGGGGCCCGGGCGGAGGAGCCGGAGCTGCTGTCGGATGACGGCCTTACCGGACCCTGGCGGCTGCGGCTGTCAACGGAGGGCATGCTCACCGAGGAGTACCAGGTGGCCGTCACGGCCCGCGTGGGCGACCATCAGCACACCCTCAGCCTTCCGCTACGGCGCGCTCCCCACGCCCAGGCCGAGGTGGCCTACGACGCCCGCCACCGGCTGTGGGTCAACGGCGAGCAGACGTTTCCGCTCGGCATCTACCGCGTGATCGACGAGACCGACCTGCCCGCGGTTGCCGAGGGGGGCTTCAACTTCACCATCACCCCATCGCGCTCGGTGAGCTGGCGCTACGCCAACGCGGCTCGCGATGCCGGTCTGCACGTCGCCATCGGCTCCCCGACCCTGCAGGGCCTGTTCTGGACCAACATCACCGACACCTACGCCGCCCACGAGGCGCTTCTGGGCTGGTATGGCCTGGAGCTGCCCGACGCCCAGGCCGCCACTCCTCAGGTCCTCGAGCAGGCATACATGCGGTCCACAGAGGGGCCCTACAAGGCCATAGCCCAGCTCGATCCCCACCACCCGGTGCTTCTCGCCCTGCGGCCCAACGGCACCATGGACGACTTCGCACCGGTCGCCGACATCGTGCTGGCGTGGAGTGAGCCGGTGCCGAAGTGGAGCATCACCATGGTCTCCGAGGCCGTGCGGCGCGCTCACGAGGCCGTGTGCCACCGCAAGCCCGTCTGGGCCGTCATCCAGTCCACAGGGCATCTGTGGACCACCGATCCCAGGCCGGGACCGGACGATCTGTCCCGCCCGCCCACGCCCGCCGAGCACCGCGCCATGGTCTACCTGGCGCTCATAGCCGGAGCTGACGGACTGGCGTACCACGCGTACAGCCTGCCCTCGATCGGCGAGCGGCCGTCCTACCGCATCAAGCGAGACGCGCCGGAGCTGTGGGAGTCCATCGAGGGGACCAACCGCCAGGTGCTCGCTTTGGAGCCGGTGCTGCTGGCGTCCGATCCCACGCCGCTGGACGTCGGCGATGGCCCCATCCGGGCGGCGCAGTGGCAGCACGAGGGGGACCGATATGTGGTGGCCATCAACACCGACGAGGTCGCCACCGCGGCGGTGCTCGACATCGGAGCGGAGGCGGGCGAGGAGATCGACGTCCTCTTCGAGCAACGCACCACTATCGCGACCGACTCCGGGGCCGTAGGCGAGGCATTCGAGCCTTACGGCACGCACGTCTACAGACTGCGCGGCTGACGAACGCGCGCGCCAGGGAAGACCGCAAGCGGTGCTGGGGAGAATGCGCCACGATGCGTCAGGGCGATTCGGCGTTGGGGCCTGAGATGAGCAACATCGTGCAGTACTGGCGCACCACCGTGGCGCGCTTCCCACACAGGCCTGCCGCGGTCTTCGAGGGCCGGGAGTTCTCCTACCGGGAGGCCGACCGCCTCTCGGCGAGCCTGGCGGCGGCGCTCCGGGACCGCTTCGAGGTCGATGAGGGCGACCCCGTCGCCATTGCCATGCCCAACTGCATCGAGTTCTTCCTGGCCTACTGGGCCGTGATCCGCGCCGGCGCAGTGGTGGCCGCAGTCAACTGCCGGCTGGGCGAGGAGGAGATGGCGCACGTCCTCAGCGACACCCGCGCCAGAGCCCTCATCACCCACGGTCGGGTGCAGCAGCAGGTGGAGGCGGGGCTGCGCGAGGCGGACAGCATCGAGCGCATCGTCGTCGCCCATCCGCAGCAGGCGCGCAGCGCCCGCTTCGCCGACCTGTGTGAGAGTGACTCGGATGCCGCAAGCGCGCGGAGTGGTTTGGAGGACGCCGATCCCCCCACCGACGCGCTGGCCGTCATCGCCTACACCTCCGGAACAACCGGCAAGCCCAAGGGCGCCATGATGCGCCACTGCGACCTGCTCTTCAACGTCAAGAACTGCCTGGTGGCCCACAGCTTCCGGCACGAGGACGTGCACATGCTGGCGCTGCCCATGTTCCACTGCACGGCGCTGTACAGCCTCCTGCCGTCCTCGGCGTATCTGGGCAGCACGCTGGCCATCGCGCCGCGGCCCGACCGCGGTGAGCTGCTGGACCTCATCGAGTCCGCCGGGGTGACCACCTTTCTGGGTCCGCCCACGCTCTTCGCCATGCTCGCCCAGGGCGGGGAGCTGGCGGAGCGCGACACCTCCTCGCTGCGCCTGATCGCCTACGCCGGCTCTCCCATGCACCCCGACACCATCCGCAGGCTCCGCGAGTGCGTGCCCCACGTGGACCTGCGCAACTTCTTCGGCCTCACAGAGACCACATCCGTCACCCACGTGCTGCCCAGCGAAGACGCGCTCAGCCACGCCGACGCGGTCGGCAAGCCGCTGCCAGAGGTGCGGGCTATCGTGGCCGACGAGCAGGGGGAAGAGGTGGCCCCGGGAGAGACCGGGGAGCTGTGTATCCACCGCGACAACGTCATCTCGGGGTACTGGAATCAGCCCCACCGTCTGGCGGAGGACTTCCGCGGAAGCTGGTTCCGCACCGGCGACCTGGCGCACATGGATGAGGACGGCTACCTCTACGTCCACGGGCGCGAGAAGGACGTCATCATCGTGGGCGGCGAGAACGTCGTGGCCGGCGAGGTGGAGGAGGTCATCGCCGAGGTCGAGGGCGTGCGGGAGGTGGCGGTGGTGGGCGTCGAGGCCACCGGCATCCGCTCCTACCTGGGGGAGCTGGTGAAGGCCGTGGTGGTCGTGGCGCCGGACTCGGGAGTCGGCGAGCGGCAGATCAAGCGCCACTGTATGCAGCGGCTGGCCAGCTACCAGGTGCCGCAGATCATCGAGTTCCGGGACAGTCTGCCGCGCAATCCGGCCGGGAAGGTGCTCAAACGGGAGCTGAAGTGAGGCGCGTTCTGTTGCCGCCAGTTGGGGGTGCTCAGCTCGGCGAAGCGTCTCTTGGCGCCACATCCGCCCGCCGCCAACGGATGCGACCAGGTCACGCTCGCCCTGACCCGGCCGCTGACCGGAATGCCCATGCGTCTCTGCACGCTCTCCAAACCTCGATCGCCCGGTCCGCTTCCCACGGACTCCGAGGCTATATCACCAGCTTCAGCTCGCTGGGCTCGTAGCCGCTATTGGCGCTGAGCGGCCCATCGTGGACGCTCGACGAGCCGTGCAGCTCGATGATCTCGGCGACCAGTCCGACCTCGTACGTGTGCTCGTCGGAGCCATCGAAGTAGAGACTGCCGCCGGGTGCGTAGAGAATGCCGGAGAACTCGCAGTCCGCAGCGTTGAGCCAGATGGCGTCGGCCTTCGTCCCCGCACCGCCCATGGTGCTGTAGGCCGTGAGGTCCCGCACGAACGGGGAGAAGCGCCCTCCCGCTCCGTTGATGTAGATCTGCCCGCCAGCGACCAGGGTCACTCGATCGAAGACCGCGCCGCTGCCGTTGATGAAGATGTCGCCATCCGCGACGAAGATGGCGTCGCTGCAGCGGCAGTTGATGCCATCGATGGTCATATCTCCGCGCACACGCCACCGGCCGCTCGCGAGACTGTCGTTGGCGGTGCCCACGTAGATGCTGTTGACCTCGTGGTCCCACGGTCCTGCATCAAAATCCTGCCAGACGAAGTCCACCGGGTACTGCGCAACCGGCCCCACCGTCTTCTGGCCAGTCATGGAGAACTCGGGCCCGTCGATGTGCAGGTCGTTGCGATACTCTATGCTCCCATCGATGGTGTTGTTGCTGCCATTGATGTAGACTCCGGTATTGGAGTGAACTGTGCCGTTGAGGGTGTTGCGGGAGCCCTCGACCGTGACGCCGTACACGGAGGGATCGGTGGAACCAGCAAAGATGAAGCCGTCGGCCAGACGGTTGCGCCACAGGGTGGCGACGGCCACGGCGCGTCGCCGAATGTCCGTCTGGTCCAGCCCGAAGATGCGGGCAAAGGTGAAGTCGTAGCCGGTCTCGCCGATCACCTCAGCGGCGTAGTCCCGATGACCGAGTGTGCCGTACCCCGCTATCTCCTCGCCAGGCACGAAGAAGCGGGCACGTGAGGTGGTCACCTGCCAGGGGGAAGAGGCATTGTTGGCCGCCATGGTGCCGTTCAGTGAGTTATCGCGAACCCCCGGCTCGGCAGCGTTCGCCGCCCCCGCAAGGGCCGCGGCATCGGACACGTCCTGAACGCGTTGGGCGGCCAGAATCATGCCGCCGATGTCGAATGCAAAGGCGCTCACACCGAGCAGTACAGGCAGCAGCGCTGCCGGGCCGGAAGGGTCCTCGAGCGGGAGTTGAAGTGATGCGCCGCGGCGGTATTGTTACTGCCTCTCGCCGACCCCAACATCATCGGCCGCGCCGCCGGCCAGCTCTCCCAGCCCCTCGCTGCCAGCGGTGACGCTGTCCTGCGCCACCTTGGCCAGAGCGGTGTAGGCCAGCACCGCCGAGACCGCCATCACCACCAGCATCAGGGCATACTCCACGGTCGTGGCCGCCTCCTCGTCTCGCCACAGCCGGGAGACCCCTTCGACAATACACCGACCGACGCGGCCCGCTGTATCATGCCTGTCCGCACCCATGTCCCTGCCACCACGCTACTGCCTGAGCGTCGGCGCGAACGCCGACAGCTCGATGATGTGGTCGGCCGGTCCGCTCACCGCAGACCGGGGCCTCTTCCCGGCCGCCGACGAATGCTACCTGCAGAGGACGACGTGTGTCTCGGCGCGCTCCTACAGATTCCCTCACCACGGAGCATCCAGGATCATGCTCATCCAGCGCGGCCTACCGGACCAGCTTGACCTCGCTGCAGTGGTATCCGCTGTCGCCACTGGGGGGCCGGCGTGCGTGCTGACCGACCCGGTCAGCTCGACGATCTCAGCGACGAGCCCCACCTCGTACATGTGCTCGCTCGATCCATCGAAGTAGAGGCTGCCGCCCGGCGCGTAGAGGATGCCGCTGGCCTGGCAACTGGAGGCGTCGAACCATATCGCGTCGCCCGCCGTCTCCGCCCCACCCATGGTGCTGAAGGCGGTAAGGTCGCGCAGCAACGGAGAGAACCTGCTGTAGGCGCCGTTGACGTAGATCTGACCGCGCGCCACCATCGTGACGCGGTCGAAGAGGGTGTCTGAGCCGTTGATGAAGATGTCGCCGTCCGCGACGAAGAGGGCGTCGCTGCAATGGCAGCCGCTGGCGTTGATGATCATGTCCCCGCGCACGCGCCAGCGACCGGAGGCCAGAGAGGAGTCGGACTGGTCGACGTATATGCCGCTGACGTCATGGTCCCACGACCCCTGATCGAAATCCTCCCAGACGAAGTCGACCGGGTACTCCTCGATGTCGGCGGCGAGTGTCTGCCCCCCGATGGAGAAGCCGGACCCGGAGATCTCCAGGTCGTTGCGATACTCCACATCGCCGGCGATCGAGACGTTCGAGCCGTCGATGCAGACGCCGGTGTTGGAGTGTAGGGTGCCGTTGAGCGTATTGCCCGAGCCATGGATCGCGATGCCGTCAACGGCGGGGTCGGTGGAGCCGGCGAAGATGAAGCTGTCCGAGAGGCGATTGCGCCACAGCTCGGCCCGGCCGACTGCCCGGCGCTCCAGCGCTATCCGCTCCGCGCCGAAGGCCCTCGCGAAGGAGAACTCGAACTCCGCCCGCCCGACCACCTCGGCAGCGTATTGCCGGTGCCCCAGAGTCCCGTAGCCGGGCACCTCATCGCCCGGGACGTAGTAGTCAACCGTGGAGGTGACCCGCCAGGGCGAGGCGTCGTTGTTGGCGGCGACTGTAGAGGAGACCGCCACGTCCCGGCTCCCCACCTCCGCCGCGTTCGCCGCCCCGGCCAGCGCCGCAGCATCGGTCACGGTCTGGACGCGCTGGACGGCGAGGATCATGCCCCCCACGTCAAAGACGAGCGCCGCCACCCCCATCAGGACGGGAAGGACGGCGATGGTCAGAGAGGAGACGGAACCGCGGCGACCGCTCTGGCGGTCCGAAGTGGAAGGCCTCAAGAACCACAATGGCCACCGGCTGCTCGCAGGCTGAGTCATGGGTCTCACTCCTGCGTGTGTTGCCGGCGGCGTGGTCAAGTCTACTATATGCTCCAACGCATCGCCCTCTGGAAACAGTCAAATATTCCTCAAGATACGCTCAACCAGCCGGGCCGTGAAACACCGCCTCAACAGTTTGCCATGCCCTGCCCGATCACCGTTCGGGGCTCTGTCACCGAGACGACGGCTACCACGGAATCTGCCCCCAAGCATTGACGCGAACGGGCTTCCTGTGGCATCATATGTCCGCCACGCCAGGCGTGCCTGGGCGCCATTCACGTGAGGAGGAATCGCTGCCATGCGTCGAGCAGCCGTCTGTGTCACGATGGTCGTGGCCCTGGTGCTCGCCTGCGGAGTCGCCTGGGCACAGGACTACATCACTGATACCGTGGATCCCCTCGCCACCTACATGCATGAGCTGGAGCGCGTGTACTCACTGGGGATCATCGAGGGCTATCAGGATGATACCTTCCGACCCGACCAGAACGTGGAGCGTGCCGAGCTATGGGTGGCCTTCAACCGCCTCATCGACGTATTGCGGATGAAGGGCATGGAGCTGCCGGAGGACTACGAGCCACATCTGGCGACCTACGGCCGCGGCGTCCGCGACCACTGGGGTATGGAGGCCTGGGAGCGGATGACCAAGACCTATCTCGTTGACCGCCGCCCGGTGGCACTGCTCATGGACCTGGATGCCGAGATCAAGCGCATCGAGTTCGCAGAGCTCGCAGTAAGGCTGCTGCGCGGCTACGCCACGCTGCCGGCCGACCTCGCTCCAGCCGAGGTCGCCATCGGGGACGGCATCATGGTGCGCCAGGAGGATGGGCACTTCCACTTCCAGGAGGCGATGCCCCGCTGGGAGATGGCGGTGGCCATGTCGAGGCTCCTGGACCGGATCGCTCCCGATCTATGAGCCCGACCCACGCACTCCTCCCGCAAGGCCCGGCGCCCCGATGCGCCGGGCCTCTCTGCGCCCACAGGTCCTGCTGGCGCAGGCGGGCGAGGGCGGCCTGAGGCCGGTGTTGCAGGTGGGCGGCACGCAGGTGTGGGAGAGGTCCGACTGAGCCGCGTGGCGGCTACGAGACGCGCACCCCGCACTCCGGGCAGAAGCTGGCGTCCCCCGGCACCGTAGCGCCACACTCGGGGCAGGTATGCTGGGCCTCGGCCTCCCCGGACTGCTCATCGGAGCGCAGGTGCTTGATCTGGGCGCGCAGTTGCATCATCTGCCCCTCGATCTCTTTGGCGCGCTCGATGAGCACCGCCAGCTCCTCGTCGCGGACCTGCCGCATGGTCAGCAGCTCTCTGGCGCGCTTGCCAGCCTCCACGTACGTCCGCTCGAGGTCGCTCTCCAGCGCCCCCATCTTCGTCTGCAGCCTCAGGATCTCGGCCTCCCGGCCGGCTGAGCCGGCCAGGTCCCCTATCGCCTCTCTGGCCTTCTTCAGGAAGTCATCCATGGTGCCACTCCGGGCCCTTCGGTCGCCCTGCACTCCGGCTTTCGGCGCGGACGAGCTGGGCACCTTCACAGGGGGGAGGACGCCGGGGCCGAGCACGCGAAGATGAACCTGTATGGTGCGACTGGAGGAGGTGCTCGGAGGATGCTGCTCAGAGCCGCAGTCACGATGGTCCTGATCGCGGTCTGTCTCGCCGCCCACGCC
>JBNGDZ010000112.1:0-11163 GCA_049975765.1 Armatimonadota bacterium | reverse complement strand
GTCCCCGCGCGACCGGCAGGAGATGGCCTTTGCCGAGCAGATCCACCTGGCGATGGAGCTGGACCTGCCGGTGGTGGTGCACAGCCGGGACGCGCATGAGCGCACCGTCGCGATCCTGGAGCGCGAGGGCGGCGGCACAGTGCGCGGGGTGACGCACTGCTTCTCCGGGGACGTGGGTGTCGCGGAGCGCGTGCTCGAGTTGGGGCTGCACATCGGCATCGCCGGGCCCGTGACCTATCCCAACGCCGAGACGCTGCGCCAGGTCGCCACGAACGTGCCGCTGGGGAGGCTGCTGGTGGAGACCGACTCCCCCTACCTGGCACCACAGAGGCATCGCGGCAAGCGCAACGAGCCCGCCTACGTCATTCACGTGGCCGAGATGATCGCGGCGCTTCGCCATCTCAGCTTCGGCGAGGTCGCCGACGCCACGACCGAGAATGCGCGCGGGCTGTTCGGGCTCCCGCCCCCGTAGCACACATCTGCGGTGTCAGCCGAGTCCCGACGCCCGTGGTGATCCGGCAGCTACGGCACCGTCTCCTCGTCCACGTCGCACTCCTCGTCGGAGAGCTCGTCGCCGCGGGCTTCCATCATGAACTTCTCGCGGGCGTCCTGGGCCAGCTCGAAGTCGCGGGTGAAGCTGATGGAGCCCTTGTGGCAGGAGTGCGCGCACTGGCCACAGAACACGCACCGGTCCATCTCGAACTCCAGATAGCCGGTAAGCTCCTTGGTGCCGTCCTCCCGCTCAACGCGCTTGCGTACGACCTTGATGACATCGGCGGGGCAATCGCGCTGGCACAGCCCGCAGAGCGTGCACTCGCTGGGATCGTACTGCAGCCTGCCCCGGAAGCGCTCCGGAGGCTCCAGGCGCTCCACCGGATACAGCACGGTCGCCCGCTTGCGCACCAGCAGGCTCTCCATCAACTCCATGGCCATGGCCGCTATGCCGAATCGTCGAGGCATTGTCTACGCTCCCAGTTGGTGGAACATCACGGCGATCGCGCCGATGTTGATAAGGGCCGGAATGCCCAGCCACAGAAGGCACCACTGCACCATCTGCTCGATGCGCAGGCGGGCCATGGCTGCCTGGGCCAGTGACAGGAAGAAGACGATCAGCAGGATCTTGACGCCCAGCACGATCAGGCCGACCAGCCCCCCCAGCCAGGGGCCCATGGCCTCGTAGGAGATGCCCCAGAAGTGCGGGCCGCCCAGGAACAGCGCTGCAATCAGGGTCGCGCCCACGATGGTCTCAGTCAGGAAGGTCAGCTTCCAGGCCGCCAGCCGGCGGCCTGTGTACTCTACCTCCGGGCCCGTGACGATCTCGGTCTCCGCCTGTGGGATGTCGAAGGGGATGCGCTCGAGCTTGCCGATCAGCGCGATAATGGCCACGATGAAGCTCAGCGGGGCGACCCCGATCAGCCAATGGCCTCCGAACTGGGCCGTGGTCACGTCGCTGATCGACCAGCTTCCCGCCGCGATCGCCGGCCCCAGGCAGGCCAGGAAGAAGGGCACCTCATAGCCGAAGAGCTGTGAGAGCACCCGCGTGGAGCCGATGGTCGCGAAGGGGTTGGTGGAGTACCAGCCGCCCAGGAAGAGCGCGAAGGCCGGCAGCGTCAGCAGATAGACGACCACGATGAGATCGCCTTGGAAGGACTCCACGGCCTCCGGGGCCCACACCGGGATGTAGACGATGGAGGCGATGACTCCCGCCAGCGCGATCAGCGGCGCCACCACGAACATCGTGCGGTTGGCGTGCTCGGGAACGATGTCCTCCTTGGCCAGCAGCTTGATCAGATCGGCAAGGGGCTGCAGGATGGGAGGGCCAACGCGGTTCTGGAACTTCGCGATCAGCTTGCGGTCCACCCACGACGCGAAGAGCCCGAAGGCCACCAGGAACAGGAACCCCGGGAAGACCATGATGTGAAACAGCGGCCGTAGAACCTGCATTGACGGTCCTCTCGTCTCCCGTAGACCCCGGGCGGCGCACGAGTAGGCTCTCGCGGCCCACCCGAGGGTGATGGCTTACTGCTGCCGGCCGAGCCTGACCAACTCCGGCCAGGTCATCGTGCGGCTGTCGCCGGAGCTGATGTCGTGAAGCTCCACCATGCGGTCGGTGCAGGAGAAGCATGGGTCGATCGACGCAAAGGCGATGGGGATGTCCGCCACGTAGCCCCCGGTGACCATCTCGATCGCCGCCGGGATGTTCGCCAGGGTCGGTGTGCGGATCTTCACGCGCTCGGGCACGTCGGAGCCGTCACTGCGCACGTAGTAGATCAGCTCCCCGCGCTGCGCCTCCACCCGCGCGGTGGCCTCTCCCTCCGGGACTCTCCTGGGGAACTTCGCCTGGATCTCGCCGTCCGGCATCTGGTCGAGGGCCTGCATGCTAATATCGCAGGCCTCGATGACCTCCTGCACCCGCACCAGCGTCCGGCCGAGCACGTCGCACAGCTCTGAGGTGTGGACCTGCCAGTGCACCTTGTCATACTGCAGATACGGGAACTCCGTGCGGATGTCCCAACTCGGGCCCGATCCGCGCAGCGTCGGTCCTGCCGCGCCCAGCTCCCGGCAGCGGTCGCCGGAGATTGTGCCGACATCCCGTGCCCGCTTGAGGAAGGTGGCCTCAGTGGTGCAGATGTCCGCGTAGTACTCCGCGCGCTGTCGCAGAATCTGCAGCCCCTCGCGAATCCGCTCGGCCATCTCCGGGGTGATGTCGTAGCGGACGCCCCCGAGGGTGGTCATGGCGTAATGCCCGCGATTGCCCGAGACCATCTCCAGGACATCCTGGATGATCTCGCGGTCGCGCCACACGTACATGAACAGGGACTCGAAGCCGACCTCATGCCCGGCCACCCCCAGCCACAGCAGGTGGCTGTGAATGCGCTCGAACTCATGCATCATCATCCGGATGTACTGCGCGCGCACAGGCACCTCCACCTCGGTCAGCTTCTCCACCGCCATGCAGTAGGCCAGGGTATGGGCGTTGGAGCAGATCCCGCACACGCGCTCACACAGATAAAGGTCCTGGACGTAGTTGCGCTCCGAACAGCTTCGCTCGATCGAGCGATGCACGTATCCTATCCTGATGTCCGCGTCCACCACCAGCTCACCATCGACGCTGAAGCGCAGGTTCTCGGGCTCCTTCAGCGCGGGGTGCTGAGGGCCGATGGGGAAAGAGAGCTTAGCCATTGTCCTCCTCGTCCTCACGCTCCGTGGGGCGCTCATCACGCCGCAACGGGTAGTCGCCCTCAGGCCAGTCCTCCGGCAGCACCAGCCTGCGGGGGTCGGGGTGGCCGACCATCTCCACTCCCAGCATCTCGGCGACCTCCCGCTCGTAGAGCACGGCGGCGGGAACGACGGGTGTGATGGAGTCTATCCTGTCAAAGCCCTTATCCACGACTGCCCGGACGTTCAGGCCGACCCCATCTATGGCGAAATGATACAGCACCTCGATCTGCCGGCCCGTGTCCACACCGGTGATGGTGGAGAGGTGGACCGGGGCCCACGTGTCCATGATGAACCGGGCCATCCCCCGCACGTCCTCGGCCGGCACCTCCACCCATGCATCCGCATCCGAGGTAGGCTCCGCCTCGGTCACCTCACCCTCGTACTCCGCCCGGATTTGCTCGAGCAGCTCAGTTGCAGTCACAGCCATCGGCTCTCCTTGCGGCGCGGCCCCCTACCGCCCTGCCTCCTCGAGTTGGTCGCGCTGCTCGGCCATCTGCTCCGGCGTGTAGATCAGCCCCGTGGTCTCCTGGGTGGCCTCGACCCTCTCTACCAGCCTGCGGGCCTCGGGATCCAGCGCAGCCAGCAGCTTGAGCACCCCGTAGGAGATGGCGTCCGGACGGGCGGGGCAGCCGGGGACGTACATGTCCACGGGGATGGCCGCGTCCACGCCGCCCAGCACATTGTACCCGGGGTAGAAAGGGCTTCCCGAGATGCCACAGGTGCCCACCGCGACCACGAACTTGGGCTCCGCCATCTGCTCGTAGACCCGCACCACACGGTCCTTGATCTGCCGCGTCACCGGGCCGGTCGCCAGGAGCACGTCGGCGTGTCGGGGACTGCCCTCCAGCAGCACCCCGAAGCGCTCCAGATCGAATCGAGGCATCAGCGCCGCCACAATCTCGATGTCGCACCCGTTGCACGACCCGCAGTTGAGATGGCAGACCCAGGGGCTTTTTCCCCGCGCCCACTTCACGAGTTGATTCAGCATGCTGACTATCCTCTTCAGCGAGCTGACGGCTGCCCGTCCAGCGCCCGCACTCGCGCTCAGTCCTTGAACAGAATGACGATCGCCACCAGGCCGACCACGATGTACCCGCCCAGCAGCCACAACAGCGCGGTTCGCGCCACCGTGCCGACAACCAGCGCGACCACGTCAAGCAGCGTGAAGATGAACGCCGCATGGAAGAGATGGTAGGCGGTCGGAAACGCGTCGGCCTCCAGGTGCTCGCCGCAGGCATAGGTCTCGAGCTTCCCGCCCACCACCCGCGTAGCCGGCGCCAGGGCCCGCCCGAGGGCGTAAAGCAGCATGCCGCAGACCAGACTTAGCCCGAAGACCGTGACGGGATGATACAGCACCGTGGACGCCGTCATCTATGCAACCTCCATCCGATCCGGCCCCACACCTAGGACACCAAGCTCAGAGCGAAAGTTCACCGATATGGTCGAGATTGCGATCCGTGCGAACCCTACAGCCCGGCGATCATGCCGGCGAGCTGCTCGGCGGCCGGGTCAACCAGCTCCAGCCCGATCTCCGGGTAAATCCCCAGCAGCACCGAGATGGCGGCCAACAGCACGATGGGCAGGACGATAAAGAAGGGCAGGGGGCTGAGCGTCCTTTGCTCGTCGGGCTCCGGCCCGAAGACGATTGTGTTCACGGCCCCCAGGTAGTAGAAGAGCGATATGACGCTGTTGAGGATCAGCATGGCGGCCATGAAAAGGCCCCAGCCACCCACATCGGCGCCGGCCCTGACCAGCAGCAGCTTGCTGAAGAAGCCGTTGAACGGCGGGGTGCCCGCCAGCGCCAGTGCAAAGATCAGGAAGCACACCCCCACCACCGGGAAGCGGCGTCCGAGCCCCGACAGCTTGCGCATCTGCCGGGTGCCCAGCAGAAACAGGAAGGCCCCCGCACACAGGAAGGCGCCGCCCTTCATGACGGCGTGGTTGAGGATATGGTACAGCGCACCTCGCATCCCGCTGTAGGCGGCCAGCGTCGGGAATCCCAGAGCCAGACCCACGCCGAGGAAGATGTAGCCCATCTGGGCCACCGATGAGTAGGCGAACATGCGCTTGAGGTCATTCTGTCGCAGCGCCACCAGATTCCCCACGAACATGGTGAGCAGCGCCAGGAGCACCAGCAGCATGCCGGTGTGGATGGCGCCGATGGCGATGAGCACCTTGACCATGGCGATGAGGCCGGCCTCGATGACGATCCCTGACAGCATCGCGGAGATGCCGCTGGGGGCAGCGGAGTGAGCGTCGGGCAGCCACGTGTGCATCGGGACGATGGCGGCCTTGACGCCGAAGCCCACCAGGACCATGGCCGTCAGCGCCATCATCGGGCTGGTGCCGACGCGCTCCGCCAGCAGGGCCGGGATCTTCGTCAGGTCCAGGCTCCCGCTGTATGTGAAGATGATGGCGATCGCCAGCAGGGCCAGAAGCGAGCCGGTGGTGCTGATGACCAGGTACTTCACACCGGCCTCGATCGGCTCCCACGCCTCGCGCTCGAAGGCCACCAGCACGTAGCTGGCCACGCTCATGACTTCGAATACGACGTAGAGCGTGAAGAGGTCGCCGGCGAAGCCGATGCCGATGATCCCGGCGGTCATGATCAGCAGCAGGGCATAGAACTTGCCAATACTGCGCCGGTGCATGTAGCGCATGGAGTAGATGACCACGAGCGCGGACAGCATCAGTGTGACCGTTGCCAAGAAGACGCCCAGGTCATTGCCGACGAGGTAGCTCTCGAAGGGGTGCACCGCGCGGGAGCCCGGCCAGCCGATCGTCATGTCGTCGTCAAGGACGGCCCGAACCTGGTGGACGGCGTGCCCCGCGGCCGCCACTGCCACAAAGGCCACCAGCCCGGTCAGCACGCGACTGCGCGAGAGGCGCCCCACAAGGTAGACGGCCAGCGCGCCGCCGCCCAGGACGACCACGGGAAGTAGCACTTCCATCGCTCTATCCCCAACCCAGCAACATCAGCACGGCCACGAAGCCGATGGCCAGCCACAGGCTGTTGTAGTTGAGATCGCCGGTCTGACAGAGGCTAACAAGGGACGCCACCGCCCGCATCATCACGGCCCAGAAGCCCCAGAACCAATCGAAGAGGCCCTTGGTGTCAGTCAACAAGTCGGCCCACATCTGCGGCCCTTCCGGGACAGGCGGCTCCGTTCGTGCCCAGCGCATGCCAAGCCACACCAGGATCGCCACCACCGTCGCGGCCACCACGATCATGGGGCTGGTGAAGGTGTGGTGCCACAGCTCCCCAAGCTCGATATGGGGCACGCTGTGGAAGGGAAGCTGCAACGCCAGAGCGCTGCTGTAGCCACCCACGTAGAGCCACGAGAGCAGTGTCCCCGCCGCCAGCGCCACCAGGGGCGCCGTCATCTCCCAGGGGGCCTCGTGCGGTTCCGCCTCGCGTCGCGGCTCGTCCTGGAAGGTCAGCCAGTACATCCGCCAAGAGTAGATCGCGGTCAGGAAGGCGGTGGCGATGAGGATGACCAGCGGTCCGAGCAGGCCCTGTTCGAGCAGGGCCTCGAAGACGGCGTCCTTGGACCAGAAGCCGTTGAACAGCGGGACGCCCGCCAGCGCGAGGGTGCCGATGAAAAACGTCCAATGGGTCACGGGCATGGAGCGCCTCAGCCCACCCATGTGATACATGTTGTTGGTGTGCACTGAGTGGATGACGGAGCCGGCGCACAAGAACAGGAGAGCCTTGAAGACGGCATGGTTGAGAAGGTGGAACTGGCTTGCGAAGACGCTGGCGGCGCCCACGCCGGCCATCATGTAGCCGAGCTGCGAGATGGTGGAGAACGCGAGCACGCGCTTGAGGTCCTTCTCCATCAGCGCCAGGATGGCCGTCAGCAGCGCGCTGATGGCGCCGATCCAGGCCAGCGCCGGCAGCCACCATGCCACGTACTCGAACAGCGGCATGGTCCGAGCGGTCAGATACACGCCCGCGTTGACCAGCGTGGCGGCGTGGATCAGGGCGCTGATGGTGGTCGGGGCCTCCATGGCGTCGGGCAGCCACACATGCAGCGGGAACTGCGCCGACTTGCCCACCGCGGCGGCGATGAAGCCCGCGCCGGCTATCGCCAGCAGCCCCAGCGGGATCTGCCCGCCCGCCGCGGCTGTGATCGTCCCTGTGATGCTGAAGGGGTCATCGGAGCCGAGCCGGCTCATTGCCGACCACAGCACCACCACGCCGATCAGCAGGCCGATGTCGCCGAAGCGGGTGACGATAAAGGCCTTGGTCCCCGCCCGGCGCGCCTCATCCCGGCGGTACTCGTAGGCGATCAGCGCGAAGGAGCAGAAGCCGATGATCTCCCAGAACACATACAGCACCAGGAAGTTGTCCGAGAGCGCCAGGGCGATCATCGAGCCGACGAACAGCAGCGTCAGGAAGTAGTAGCGCGTGGGCTCGTACTGCTCCTCCAGCGGCTCCATGTATCTGATGGAGTAGAGAAGCGCCAGGGCGCCGATACAGCCCGCAATGGCGGCCACGTAGACGCCGATGCCGGTGAGCTGCAGGGCGATCCGGGCGTTGATGCCAGGGATCCACCAGAGGCCGGTCAGCGGCCCCTGCCGGCCGGCCGTGATCACCAGCGCCACCGTGAGGCCGGCGGTCACGAAGCCGACGGCCACCGTGTACCATTTCATCAGCCGCTCGTTCACACGCCCCAGCACAGGAACGAGCAGGCAGCCGCCCAGGGGGATGACGACGGTCAGCAGCACCGGCAGTTCAGAAGACGTAGCATCTCACCCCTTCAGCCGCCTCAGAGCCGCTACGCTCAGGCTCCGGTTGTGGTGATAGGCGGCAACCACCAGGGAGAGCGCGATCGCCACGGTCACGGCCTCAATGACGATGCTGGTGATGACCACCGCCTGGGCGGCCGACATGCTCCCGGTCTGCGCCCCGCCGACGATGAATGCCAGTGACACGCCCCGGGCCATGACCTCCAGGCCGATGACCACTTGCAGCAGGTTCGTGCGGGTGATGGTGGCGTAGAGGCCGATCACAAGGAGGGCGATACCGACGACCGCGTAGGGGCTCATCAGCGCTCTATCCTCTCCTTGGTCAGCACCAACACCCCGAAGGTCCCCGACAGGATGGCCAGCATCTGACCGATGAGGTCCAGCGCGCGGTTGCTCCAGAGCATCTCCCGGAACGGGATGGTGGCCTCGCCGACCCCCCGGAGGGGCGCCACGTCGGAGAGGAAGATGACCGTGAGGCCGACCAGTATGACCACACAGAGGACGACGCCTCCGAGCCTATTCACTGTGCTCCCTCGCCTCCGTGAGCGCGATCACCGCCAGGAACAGCACGGTGATGAAGCCCGCGCAGACGCTGAGCTCGAACATCGCCGCCCATGGCGCGCCGAAGCGGTAGAAAAGGGCGGCCAGGATGGCGGAGAGCACCGCCAGCGCCAGAGCGCCCTTGAGCAGGTCCCGCAGGTGTATCGCCACAATGGCCAGCAGCACGACCAGGCCGAGAGCAACCCAGTCGAGAACCTGGATCGCCTCCATTACAGTAACCGCCTCACTTGCCTGCACCGCCGAGCCGCCGCAAAGCCGGCATGGCTGTGGATGACACGAAAAGCTCCTTGTCCAGCGGAAATGGCATCATGCGGGGCCGCTAGAGGCGGCGTCCCCAGTCCCGCGGTCTCCCGGTACGTCTGCCGCGCATTCGCCGCTCGCCCTGCGCGCACCTTCCCGCCGCTGGGAACTGCCCGACGCGGTCGCAGCCGGATCGGAGCGGGCCGCCTCCGCCACGAGCGACCAGGTCGGTGCAGAGCGCCGGCTGCCCCCCTCAGTCCAGCCGTCACTCCGCGCCCTTCTGCGCCGAGAGCACCTCCACGGTGTCCCGCGCGATCATCAGCTCCTCGTCGGTCTCGATGACCAGCAGGTGACCGGGGGCGTCGTCGGTCCCGATGGGGGCGATGCCGTCATCGTACTGCAGCTCGCTGAGGTTCCTGTCGGGGTCCTCTACGATGCCGAGGTGCTCCAGACCCTGGACGCACCAGCGGCGCTGGAGGTGGTCGTTCTCGCCGATGCCACCCGTAAGCACCACGCAGTTGAGTCCCTCCAGGGCTGCTGCGTAGGCGCCGATGTACTTGCGGACCTTGTAGGCGAACAGGGTCAGGGTCAGCCGCGCGCGGTCGCTGCCCTCGGCAGCCGCGGACTGGATATCTCGCATATCGTTGCTCACGCCCGACAGCCCCAGCAGGCCGCTCTGTTTCTGCAGCATGTGGTCGATCTCGTCGAGGTCCATCCCAAGAGTCTGGGCCATGTACAGGACGATCGCTGGATCGAGATCCCCGCAGCGGGTCCCCATGACCAGGCCTTCAAGTGGAGTGTATCCCATGGTTGTGTCGATGCACGTACCGGCCCTCACGGCCGCCATGGAGCAGCCGTTGCCCAGGTGGCAGGTGACGATCCTCTGGTCCTCAATGGCGATGCCCTGCTCTTGCAGGTACTGCCCGGCGCGCAGCGAGACGTAGCGGTGGGAGGTGCCGTGGAATCCGTAGCGCCGGATGCCGTGCTCGGAGTACATCTCCCAAGGCAGCCCGTAGATGAAGGCGTGCCGGGGCATGGTCTGGTGGAAGGCGGTGTCGAAGACCGCCACGTGGGGGACGTCGGGAAGCAACTCGCGGGCGGCCTGAATGCCCAGCAGATTTGGGGGATTGTGCAGCGGCGCCAGCTCGCCGAAGCGATCGATGGCGTCCTCGACGGCCCTGTCGATGAGTACGGAGGCGGCGAACTCCTCGCCGCCGTGCACGACGCGGTGCCCGACGGCGTCGATCTGCTCCAGGGAGGCGATGACGCCGTGGCCGTCGTCGGTCAGCGCGTCCACAGCCTGACTCAGAGCCACCCTGTGGTCGGGCATCTCCACGTCCTGCTCAAACGTTCGGCCGTCGTGGGTCTCGTGCTCGATGTTCGCGCCATCGTTGCCCAGTCGCTCGCAGAGGCCGTCCGCCAGCGATTGCTCGTCATCCATGTTGTAGAGCTCGTACTTGAGGGAGGAACTGCCACAGTTCACGACCAGGACGTTCACTGAATTACCTCCGTGTGCGAACCGGGGACGACGGCAACCGCCGATCGCCTGCGCGCCGCGGCTGGATGGGATCGGACGGAGTCCGGCTACGACTGGGGTGGCTCCGGCTCCTCCGACTCGCGTTCGGGTTGTTGAGCCAACAGCATCTTCTTGGTCTTCTGGACGGTGGCCTGAATGCGATTGGTGTAGTTCTCCAGTCGCTCCACGACGCCTCGGGCCCAGGCCTCGGCCTCGGAACGGATGTGGTCGGCCTCCACCTCGGCCTCCTCAATGATGCTCTGGGCCTTGGCCTCGGCCTGCTTGACCAGCTCGTCGTTTGAGGTCATGAGCTGGGCCTGCTCACGGGCGGCCTCGATGATCTTGGCGCGCTGCTCGTGGGCCTCCTCCATGATGCGGTCGCGGTCGCGGGCGACCTGGTCGGCCTCCGTCATCTCCTGAGGCAGCGCGTCGTGCATCTCGTTAATCAGTGCGAAGAGCTCATCGGCGTCGATGACGGTCTTCCCCATCAGCGGCGGAAAGCGCGTGTACCATCTCTCACCGTCCGCAGCTACCTCCTCGAGCTCCCTGAGCAGTCTGTAGATCTCCATCAGGTGACCTCCCTGCGCGCGCAGTCACCGCGATCGGGCCGTGAGAGTGTCCCGGGGTCGTGGCTTGATCACTGCTTCGATTGCCGGCGTCTCTGCTGCAGGGCCTCGGCGACAGGCCGGGGCACGAACTCCCCCACATCGCCGCCGAGCGCCCAGATCTCCCTGACAAGACTGGAGCTTATGAATTGCACGTGAGGAGAGGTCACGAGCAGAACGGTATCCACGTCCGGCAACATTCGGCGGTTCATCATCGCCATCTGCTGCTCGTGCTGGAAGTCGTCGATCGACCGCAAGCCCTTGACT
>JBNGDZ010000111.1:0-11212 GCA_049975765.1 Armatimonadota bacterium | reverse complement strand
TCTGCTGGTTCCGCCACGATGCCGAGCGAGGATTCGCGCTGCGCTTCCGATTCGGTCTCTCGCCCGCGGCAGGCGGCGAGCTGAAGAGCCGCGCGCCCTTCCGCTTCGTCATCTACCGCTGCGACGGCCGCTGGGGGTTGCGCGACGCGGCCCAACGCTACTACGCGCTGTACCCGTGGGCCTTCGAGAGCCGCGCGGAGCGAGAGGGCCTGTGGATCGTGCGGCGGGGCCGAACGGACGAGATCCCGGACCCGGAGAGCTACGCCTTCCACGAGGCGGTGCAGAGCCTCGACGAGGCCCAGTGGGATGACCGGCACGGTATCGCCACCTGCCCATACATCCTGCCAGGCCAGCGGGAGATCACCGATCTCCCCGAGTTGCCCGAGAGCAAGCGGGAGGCGTGGGAGGTCTTCCAGGCCTGGGAGCCGCCCGATGAGATACACACCACCATGGAGCTGCGGCGGCTGCCGGGCGCGCGGGTGAAGGAGATCGTCGAGAGCTGCATGCTCCACGACGCCGAGGGCCTCCCGCAGGTGCGCCTGCGCGAGACTCCCTGGGGCGGCAACTGCGTCACCTTCCCGATGAACACCAATCCGCGGCTCTTCGAGGACACCGACCGGCCCACGATCGCGAAGGAGCTTCTCGACCAGGTGGATGAGATGCACCGGCGGCAGCCGTCGCTAGACGGCACCTACGTGGACTCGCTGGCGAGCTGGGGCTCATACCTCAACTTTCGCCGCGAGCACTTCGGCTACGCGCAGGTGCCGCTGACCTTCGACCCCGACACGGGGAGGCCGGCCATCCACAACCGCTTCGCGCTGCTGGAGTTCCTGTGGGCGCTGCGGGAGCGCATGCACGAGCAGGGCAAGCTGGTCTTCGGCAACGGGCTGCGACCCGCCCGCCGTTTCCACTGCTTCGCCACGGATGTGCTGGGCGTGGAGGGCCATCGCTTCCTGGAGCAGAAGCGGGTCATGGCCTATCGGAAGCCCTTTCTGCTGCTGATCTACGGGGTCTCAGACGATCCGGCGCAGATGGAGGCCCACTACGACCTGTGCACGCTCTACGGCATCTACCCCTGGATGAGCTGCTTCCGGCAGGTGGCGGAGCTCAACCGGCGCTTCGTCCCCATCCTCCGCACCATCAACGCCGCCGGGTGGGAGCCGGTGACCAGGGCGGAGAGCAACGATCCGGCCATCTGGCTGGAGCGCTGGGGACCTGACGGTCAAGGCCGCGTCTACCTCACCGCGTACAACTCAACGCGGCAGCTCCGACCGGTGAGGCTGAGGGTCGAGGCTGGGCGTCTGGGGCTGGCCGGCGAGCGACTCGTGGCCGAGGATATCCTGCGGGGTTGGGAGGGCGAGGCTGCCATGGCTGACGGCGTGGCAGACCTGGACGTGCCTGCCCTCCCGCAGCGCGTGCGGGTGCTGCGTCTGAGCGGTGAGTAGCGGTCAGTGGGAGGCCTCCCGGTCCACGCTGGCGGCAGCCTTCGTGACAGCAACCAGCAGGATTCGGCAGCTTAGGCCTCCGCCGACGCCGCCCTGGCCTGGGCGATCGCGCTGCCGAACTGTCGGTGGAACAGATCTGCGTAGAGCCCACCGTTGCGCAGCAGCTCGGCGTGCGTGCCGACCTCCACCAGGTGCCCCTCGTCGAGCACCACGATCCTGTCGGCGTTGAGGATGGTGGAGAGCCGGTGCGCGATGATGACGCTGGTCCGGCCCTCCAGCAGGATCTCCAGCGCCTCCTGGATGAGCTGCTCGGAGGTGGCGTCCAGATGGCTGGTGGCCTCGTCGAGGATCAGTATCCCGGGGTCCTTGAGCAGCGCCCGGGCGATGGCGAGCCGCTGCTTCTCGCCGCCCGAGAGCCGGAAGCCCCGCTCGCCGACGACCGTGTCGTAGCCCTCCGGCAGTCCGGTGATGAACTCGTGGATGTTGGCCGACCGGGCCGCCGCGAACATCTCCTCCTCCGTCGCATCGGGCCGCGCGTAGAGCAGGTTCTCGCGGACGCTGGTGTGGAACAGGAAGGTGTCCTGGGTGACGACGCCGATGTGCCGGCGCAGGCTCTCTTGGGTGAGCTCGCGCAGGTCGTGGCCGTCGAGCAGAATACGCCCCTCGGTCGGGTCGTAGAACCGCGGCAGCAGATAGGTGATGGTGGTCTTGCCCGCGCCGCTGGGCCCCACTAACGCGACCCGCTGGCCGGCCTGGATGGTGAACGAGATGTCATACAACGCCCGGCGGCTCTCCTCGCGGGCCTCGTCGGCGGAGTCCTCAACGCCCGCGACATACGGAGGCCTCGGATACTCAAAGCTCACATGCTCCAGGCGGATCTCGCCGCGCACGTCCGCAAGCTCGACCGCGTCGGGGCTGTCGCGGACCTCGGGCCGGCGGTCGAGGTAGTCGAAGATGCGCTCGAACACCGCCAGCGCTCCCTGGAGGTTCACGTAGACGTTGGCGAGCTGCCCCACCGGCCGGTAGAGGTTGGTGAGATAGGCCACGAAGGCGATGAGGATGCCGACCGACAGCGAGCCGGTGATCACCTGATACCCTCCGTAGAGGTAGATCAGCGCCGGCCCGGCCACGCTGAAGACGGAGAGGACCATGAAGAGCCAGCGGCCGGCCATGGCCTGCTTGACGTTCAGCTCCGCGACCCCGCGACTGCGCTCAGCGAACTGGTCGGCATCCGTCTCCACCTGGCCGAAGATCTTCGCCAGCACCATGCCGCCGATGTTCAGCCGCTCCTCCATGAACGCGACCAGCTCCGCGTACTGCTCCTGTGTCTGCCGCGACAGGCGATGGCGGATGCGGCCGACGATCCGCGTGGGGAACGAGAACAGGGGCACCACGGTGATAGCCAGCGCCGCCAGCCAGGGGCTCAGCGAGAACATGGCGATCAGCGTGGCGACCAGCGTCATGATGTTCCGCGCGATGTCCACGATCGTGGAGGTCGCCACGTGCTGCACCGCGCCCACGTCGTTGTTCACGCGCGAGACGATCTCCCCGGCGCGCTCGGTGGTGTAGAAGCCCAGGGACTGGTCCTGCAAGTGGCGGTAGAGGTGGTTGCGCAGATCGTGCATGATGCCCTGGCCCAGCCGGGCGGCCAGCCAGCTCTGCAGCACGTTGACCAGCCCCGACACGATGGTCACGCCAACGATGCCGCCGACGAGCATGTACAGAAGCCGCATGCTCTTGTCCGGGATGGCGTCGTCGAGGATGCGCGCCACCAGCAGCGGCGGGACCACGCCCAGCCCCGAGGTGACCGCGATGCACAGCAGGATCGCAATCCACTGCGGCCAGTAGGGGCTGAAGTATCTCAACACCCGGCCCAGGCGGGCCCGGGTCACCGGAATGGGCGCCCCGTCGGTGCCCCCAGCCATATGTCTGTGGAGCCCGAAAGTGCGGCCCATGCCCCCGATGCTCCGCTCCGCTCCCATGCCTCTCATGAGGCGCGCCTCCTCGCAGGGTCCGCACGATTGGGTGAAGTGCAACGAGGTCTGTCGCTATAATAGTTGATACTGCAACCATTATAGCGCAGTTCGCCTTTGCGCGCAACCCCCCCTTCAGAGCCGACAGAGCATCCAGCTTCCCCCGGTCAGCAGGGGGGCCTACAGGATCTCCACGGCCTCGCCGCTGGCGGCCGACTGATAGATGGCGTCGGGGATCGGCGCGATCACCAGCGAGTGCTCCAGGGTGGTGATGGGCTGCCCGTCGCCGCGGACGGCGCGGGCGAAGCGCTCGATCAGCCGGGGGTTGCCGCCGCCCTCGCGATCATCACCCTCCCAGAGAGTATCCGACACGACGCCCTCCTCGCCGCGCCCCTCGTCGTGGATGATCTGCCGCTCCCCGGTGGCGAGCATCTCCAGCCGAAGCGACCCGCCGGTGCCCACGATCTGCCAGGCCTGCTGGGTGGCCGCCGCCGCGAACTCAGCGCGCTCTACCGTCAGGACCGTGCCGTCGTCGCCTCGGACGAAGGCGCAGAAGTGCGCGTCGGCGTCGGACTCGGGCGCCACGTGGTGCCGGAACTGCTCCGCGCAGGGCCAGGTCTGCGCCAGAACCATCCGTGGGCGAAACCCCCAGCCAGCCACGCCCAGAATGTAGTCCATGTCATAGCAGCTCCAGTTGGTGAGGATGCCACCGGCGTTCATCGAGAAGGACTCCCGCCAGGGAGGGGGGACCCTGTCGGTGCGCGGTCCGGCGGCCATCAGGGCCCGGACATGCAGCTCCCGCAGCTCGCCCAGGTTGCCGGCGGCCACGAACTCCGTCGCCGCGTCGGCGGAGTCGTAGGCTCGGTAGCGCCCGGAGAAGCAGCCGGCCACCAGGTCGCCCCTGGCCTCGATCATGGTCTCCACCTCGGCGGCGTTCATGGCCACGGGCTTCTCTGTGAGCACGTGCGTGCCGCGCGCGAAGGCCCGCAGCGCCATGGCGGTCCGCGCCGCGGCGGGGAAGGCGATGGTGACCGCCTCCACCTCCTCATCCTCGTCCAGCAGGTCGCGACCGTCCTCGTAGATGCGGGGCACGCCCTGCTCGGCGGCCCACTCCCGCCGCTCCACGCGCAGGTCGGCGGCGGCGACGACGTCGATCAGGTCGCTGGCCTGTGCGTCCTGCAGGTTGCGGCTGCCGATGACTCCGCAGCCGATGACGCCCATCTTCACAGGCTCCATCTGATGACTCACCTCACGTGCGGTGACATGCGACAGGCTCAGTGGGAATACAGCGCTGGCGCGCAACCGTTCGCTGCGATGGCTGCCTTCGTCGGCGGCACGCCGAGACCTGCGCGGACGGCCATCCGTTCTGGTCGGCCACCCGTGGTGGCTGTTGCGGCGCACCGGCGGGCCGAGGGTCGCAGGAATGCGCGCTGCCGCGGCGAAGCCTGCGGGCGACCGACTGACCACGGCCGCTCCGGACATCTCTCATAAGCGAGGTCGACAGCCATGGATCGCTGCATCGTCTTGGCGTTCATCTGGATCTGCCTCGGCGCGCTGGGAGGGCACGCGGCGGACCTCGTCGCAGAAGTGACGGAGCACCATGGCTCCCCGATGCTGCACATCAACGGCCGGCCGGCGTGCCCGCTGATGTTCTTCGGCCATCCCAGCAGCGGACCGACCGTCGTTGAGATCGGCACACAGTGGCAGCAGTACCACTCGACCTTTGTGGCCCCGGAGGACAACGAGGGACGCGCCGGTATCCACTTCCGCGTGGGCGGCGACGGCCCGGGCACCGTGTGGGTGGATGACGTGCGCCTCTATCCGGGGCCGCAGGTCGATGAGCCGCAGGAGAACCTGGTCCGCCACGGGGACTGGGAGGCCGCGCGGGAGGAGATCGAGCAGGACTGGACACTCTATCAGGCCCCGCAGGCCAACGCCAGAGCCCAGTGGGCGCTCGACCCGTCCACCAGCGTCAGCGGCCAACAGAGCCTGCGCATCGACATCGAGAACGCCGGCAGCTCCCGGATGCACCTGCACTTCTATCAGAGTGGGCACACTGTGCGCCGGGGCGAGACCTACACGTACTCGTTGTGGATGAAGGCCGATCGGCCCCGGACGGTGGACTTCATGGCCCTGCATATCGGCCCGCCGTGGACGATCTACGGCGCCGAGAGCACGCACTACACTCGGCAGGCGCGCATGGCGCGTGACGCTGGAGTGCACATCTACTCCTTCGGCATCCCCATGCCCTGGCCCAGGCCGGGTGAGGAGCCGGACTTCCACGCCGTGGACCTGGCCTTCGAGCGGACGCTGCGCATCGACCCGGAGGCGCTGTGTCTGCCCAGGTTCGGGACCGGGCCGCCATCGTGGTGGCTGGAGGAGCACCCCGACCACCGGCTGCTGTTCGATGATGGCTCGACCACGGGGTGGACGATGGCCTCGGAGGCCTGGCGGCAGGAGATGCAGCCGCACCTGCGGGCCCTGGTGCGGCACTGCGAGGAGCGGTACGGTGACCACGTCCTGGGCTACCATCCCTGCGGGCAGAACACCGGCGAGTGGTTCTACTTCAACTCCTGGCACCCGCGATTCAGCGGCTTCTCGCCGCCGATGAACGAGGGCTTCAGGCGCTGGCTGCGGGAGAAGTACGGAACCATCGAGGCTCTGCGCGAGGCCTGGGGCCGGCCGGATGTCAGCTTCGACGCGATCGAGGTGCCCACCGCCGAGCAGCGAGCGGCCACCGGCGACGGCATGTTCCGCGATCCCGCCGCAGAACGTCATGTGATCGACTGGTTCGAGTACAAGCAGGTGGCGATGGAGCGGCCGCTGCGGACCATGGCGCGCATCATCAAGGAGGAGACGCAACGGCGCAAGCTCGTGGTGCTGTTCTACGGCTACACCTTCGACATGAGCGGCCTGCCGCACGGACCGCAGATCAGCGGGCATCTGGCGATGCGCGAGCTGCTCGCGTGCCCCGACGTGGACATCCTCTGCTCCCCGATCTCATACTTCGACCGCGGCCTCGGCGGCTCGGGCCCCTTCATGTCCGCGGTGGACAGCGTGCGCGCGGCGGGGAAGCTGTGGCTGAACGAGGATGACACCCGCACACACCTGGCCGACGAGGACGCGGGATTCGGCCGCGTGGACTCGCCGCAGGCATCGCGCTGGGTGCACCGGCGCAACTTCGGGCAGCTCCTGCCGCGCAGGCTGGCGTGCTGGTACATGGACCTGGCGAACGCCGGCTGGCTGGAGGGCGAGGACCTGTGGGAGAACATCGGCGGCCTACGGCGCATCTACGAGCGAGAGCTCGACGAGCCGGCGCGCTGGCAGCCGGAGGTGGCGCTGATCCTCGACGAGGTAAGCCCGCTCTACTCACGATGCTCGCACGAGCTGCACCGCCCGCTGGTCTCCTCCATGCGCGCGCCCGTATATCGCTGCGGCGCGCCATTCAGAATCCACCTGCTCTCGGACCTGGTGGCGGGGCGCGTGCCGCCGGTGAGGGCGTACATCTTCCTGAACTGCTTCCGGCTCACCGACCGGCAGCGGGCGGCGATCGCTCGAGAGACCCGCGGCCGCGCCGCCATCTGGCTCTACGGGAGCGGCTACCTCAATGAGACTGGGGACGCGGCCAACATCGCGGCACTGACCGGCATCGGCGTGGAGGACACCGAGCCGCAGGCTGGGTGGATACAACCAGAGGCAGGATCGCCGCTGGTCGAGGGCATCGACGAGCCGTTCGGGACCGAGACGCAGCTCGATCCGCTGTGGCGAGTGAGCGATCCGGGCGTCGAGGTCATCGGCCGTTACGGCGACGACAGCATTGCGGCCGCGGCCGAGGACACCGCCGACGGCCTGCGGGTCTACATCGGCGGCCTGCACTGCCCTGCCCGGCTGCTGCGGAACGTCCTCCGGCGCGCCGGCGTACACCTGTGGGTCGACTCCGACGACATCGTGCTCACCGACGGGCGCTTCCTGGCCCTGACCGCCAGTGAGGCTGGACACAAGAGCCTCCACCTCGACCGCCGCTGTGACGTCACCGACGCGATGAGCGGCGAGCCCGTGGCGCAGGGAGTGGAGGCCCTCGACCTGCATATGCAGCTCGGCGAGACGCGTCTGTTCATGCTGCGGTAGCAGCTGCGAGATTCGCGGAATCAGATCCAGTGCTGATGCGTCAGAGTCAGTGAGCATCGGACCCGTTGGGAGGCCGACGGAACCGGCGACCAGATTCGAGCGGGGAGCAGCCGGAATCGCCGCGATACGGACAGTGCATGAGGAGGAGATGTCATGAGGCGCAGAGTGATGTGGATCGGGACCGCGGCAGTTGCCGTGGCGCTGATTGCCACGGGAGTGACGGTAGCCCTGGCCCAGCAGGGGCAGGGCCGTCGGGGTGGCCAGCGCGGTATGATGGGCGACATGATGTACCTGGAGCGCACCTGGACGGCCGTGTCCTTCCAGCTTGAGTGCACGAGCGAGCAGCTCGAGCAGCTCAGGCCCACCTACCGCGAGCAGCTTCAGCTCCGCAACGAGAGCATCCAGGCCGCCATGCAGGCCCAGGACTTCCAGGGCGTCAGGGAGGCCATCGTCAACTGCAGGACCGCTCTGGAGGCGAAGCTGCAGGAGGTGCTCACCGACCAGCAGTGGACCAAGCTGCAGCAGCTGCTGGCCCCCGCCATGTTCGGCGGGCCGCGCGGACCACGTGGCGCCGGCGGACAGGGACAGTAAGCCACAGGCCAGTGACTACAGCCTGACCACGGGGGTGATCTGGCCCCCCGGCGACGAGTGACGGAACCTCCGCCGGGGGGCCAGCGTTTGCACATCGTGACTCAGGCGAGAAGAGCCACGCACTCATGGTGGGATGTCCGGTGGCGTTTCGCAGACGAGAGAGCGCGTTGCACGCGATGCTGGCGACCGCGGTAGTGATGGTGCTGGCAGGGATCTCAGCCGTTGGCGATGAGCTGGCATTCGTGTCGGTGCGCGACGGCAATCCGGAGATCTACGTGGTGGCCGCGGATGGCTCGGATCTGCGTCGTCTAACGCGCGACGACGCGGAGGACCTGAGGCCGGTGTGGTCGCCGGACGGCAAGCAGATCGCCTTCGTGTCGGACCGCGGGGGCGACCAGGACATCTACCTCATGGGGCCCCGCGGGGAGAACATCCGCGTCATCGCGAACTCCGACGGCTTCGATGACGCTCCAGGCTGGTCGCCGGACGGCCGGCAGCTCATCTTCACCAGCGACCGCACCGGGGACTCCGAGATCTATACATGCGCTGTTGATGGGTCCGCCGTTCGCAACGTGACGCACTTCCCCGGCTGGGACAGCGCGCCCGTCTGGTCGCCAACCGGTGATCGCATCGCCTGGGTCGCCGATCGCGGCGCGAACCAGGACGTGCTGGTCAGCCGGCCCGATGGGACCGATGTGGAGGCCGTCGCCACGCATGAGGCCTGGGACGGTGACCCGGTCTTCTCGCCGGACGGCACCCGGCTGGCCTTCCGCACCCACCGGGACGGCAACATCGGCGTCTACGTGTACGACCTCAACACGCGCTCGGTGACCAACGTCAGCGCCAACACCGTGTGGAACGAGGAGCCGGCGTGGTCGCCGGATGGCACGAAGCTGGTCTATGCCTCATCCCCGGCGGGCAACAGGGAGATCGTCGTCGCAGACCTGGAGAGCGGCGCGAAGACGAACATCACGGGTGCCGCCACCAACGAGTGGGCCCCCCAGTGGTCGCCGGACGGGTCGAAGATCGCCTTCGTATCGGACCGCACCGGAGAGAAGCGGCTCTACGTTGCGAACGCCGACGGCTCGCATGTAGTTGAGGTAAGCGCGGGGCCGGTCAGGGACATGCCCTGCTCGTGGCGCCCTCGACCGTGACGGGGCGCTACTTGGCGTGCTTCTTCCACTGCGCCACGATGTAAGTGAAGATGTTCACACCCACGCGGAAGGCGGGCTCGCGGGCCTCCGGACGCACCCACTCGCCGGTCCCCTCCCAGCAGTCGCCGTAGTCGTTGCGGGAGAAGATGACGCCCAGGCGATCCCCCGTCTCAATGCCCTGCAGCGGATAGCGCTCGCCCATGTCTCCCGCCGGTATGCCGTCGAGGACGTAGTAGGCCCGGTAGAGGTCGTGGTTGTCAGGCAGGTCTTTGAGGCTTTCGCCGAAGGTCTTCTTCATCTCGCGCCGGAAGCACTCGCCGAAGGGCCCATGGGAGTCCTCGCCGAAGATCGTGCCCCCCTGTGCTACGTACTGCCGCAGCACCTCGCGCTCCTCCTCGGTAAGGCTGAAGGGTCGGTGCCCGCGGAGGTGCAGGACCGGCGAGTCCTTGATGTTCTCCAGCGTCAGCGGCACGTAGCGCTCGTGGACGGTGACGTGGAC
Organism: Armatimonadota bacterium; assembly: GCA_049975765.1. Classification (GTDB taxonomy): domain Bacteria; phylum Armatimonadota; class Zipacnadia; order Zipacnadales; family UBA5352; genus JAYENL01. The sequence goes on along the minus strand of JBNGDZ010000111.1, from coordinate 1,422 downwards.
CTTCGTGCGCTGGCGCACCTCGCCTAGCAGATTGAGCATGCCCGGGGCGTCCGCCTGGTAGTCAGCGGTGGTGACGCCCATCGGCATGTCGAAGCTGCCGCTCACGCCGGTGTAGAGCCCCCCGCCGGGGCCGCTCTTGCCGCCGGGAACGCCCGCCTCGGAGCCGCGCCCTCCCATACCGGGCCCAAGCCCGGCTGAGCTGGCGAGCAGCAGTCCGCCCTCGCCCGGCAGTGGCGGCAGGCCGAGACCTCCGGTCCCGCCGGCCGTGCCCGGTCCGAAGCCCACCGGTCCGCCGCCGAGGCCCGTACCTCCGCCCGCGCCACCGAGACCCTCACCGAAGCCGAGCCCGCGCCCGGCCGGAGCCACCAGCCCCGCGCCGCCGGGCGTCATCCCGGGCCCGGACTTACCCGGCAGACCTCCGGTGCCGGCCCCCAGGCCGCTGCCGGGTCCGGCCCCGAACCCCAGCGGGCCTGACAGCGCTGCCAGCAGCGAGCCGGGGATGATCTGAGGTCGCTCGCCCGGCATCGCCTCGCCGGGGCCCATCCCCACGGCCTCCGGCCCCACCGGGCCGATGCCAGGGCCGGTGCCGTGGCCGATACCCCCGCCGGTGCCGGTGCCGATGCCGCCCTCGCCGCCCTGACCGCCACCAGGCCCCTCACCGCCGATGCCGGGTAGCGCGCCGGCACCGCCGCCTCCTCCGGGCATCGCCTTCGCCAGCACGTACCCCGTGCCACCGGATCCAGGCCCTGGACCGGCGACTCCCACGCCGGTGCCGGTGCCCGCAATGCCATATCCTTCCCCCTCGCCAGAGCCGATGCCGCCGGGCAGGCCGGGGCCCTCACCTATGCCGCCGCCTCCGCCTGATCCGCCGCCCCCACCTGCCATTACCGGTCCACCAGGTCCTCCCCCACCGGTGCCTCCGCCCCCGGTGCCGCCGCCGGAATCGCCGCGCCCGCGACCCCCGCCGGTGCCGCCGGCTCCACCGCCACCACCAGCTCTGAGCCCCGGTGCTCCGCCACCGGACCCCCCGCTGCCCATGCCGGGCGTGGCCTTCGGGACAGCGGCGAGTCTCCCGCCGCCGACCCCCTCGCCGCCGCCTCCGGATGGCCCGGGGCCGGGAGAGCCCTCACCCTCGCCTCCACCGAGGCCCTCGCCCGAGCCACGGCCGATGTAGATGGGCCGGTCGCCACGCGGGTTGGCGGCGATCATGGCCGGGCCGGCGGCCCGCTCGCCCTCACCGCCGGAGCCACCGCCCGGCTCGCCGGCTGCAGCGTCTCCCGAGGGCGCGGGGCCGGGGGCCGCCGCCATGCGGGTCGGCGCCGGCTTGGGCTCCGAGCCACCGGTGCCACCGCCCGCCGGGCCTGGAGGTGCATCGCCGCTGCCCGGACCGCGCGGGGTGCCTCGTCCCTCCCGGCCTGGTGC
>JBNGDZ010000110.1:1251-11288 GCA_049975765.1 Armatimonadota bacterium | reverse complement strand
GTGCGTCACTCCGCCGACGGCGGTCCAGCTCTGCAGGCCTTCGGGGCCTGCGAATGCCACCACGGACTGGCAATCGGTGCCCTCCACCGAGATGGCGACGGCCTCAGGCGGCGAGGCCTCCCAGCGGTCGTCGGTGCGGGTCAGGGTCAGCGATCGTCCGTTCGGGTCGGTCCAGCGCGCCCGCGACCACGGGTGCTCGCTGCGCATCGCGTCGATGGCGCACGCCAGGCTCTGGTAAGAATGCGTCTCGTTAGTAGCCCAGTCAGTGAGGGTGATGGGGCCGCCGTGGATGGGCGCCTCGTGCGTGAGCCCGCAGCCCTCACAGGCACCCTCGGCGCCGACTACGCCACTCGCAGGGATTTGGAGCAGGGCACAGGTCAACGCTAGCAAAGCAGGTCGGAGAGACGACATGGTACTACCTCCCTGAAGAGTGCGCATGACGACACACACTCGGTCTACATCCGGTGCTCAGGTGCCATGTCCGTCAGGGTCCGTCAGGGAAAGGGAGGCCGCAGCAACGCCGATACGCGCGCTGCGACCCGGGAGGTACTACGGCTGAGCGGGAGGGGCTCGAACGGCGGTGCAGCATCTGAGGAGGACTTCGGTGCGGCGAGCCGCGGGAGCGGCCTCGATCGTCATAGTGGGGGCGGGCGCGGTCTGCGCCACGACCGCCGCGTACAGCATCGCCAGAGGCGGCCGCTGCGTCTCGACAACCGGCTGCGTGGCGGGCTCCCGATCGGTCTGCTGCCGCAGGCAGCCGCAACGGTCGCCGCCTGTCGTCGCGTGCTCGGTACAGCACTGGCAGACCTTCGTCTGCGGCGGTCGGTCCAGCTCCCCACAGACCGTGGGGCCGGCGGTCAGCGCTCCAACCGCCACCACCGCGACGAGCACCAGAGTGGGGGGCCTCGAAGGCCTTCGCATGATCAGCCTGCTTCCGGTGTGTTGAGACGACCTCACTGCACGCGTCATTCGGCAGTAGAGACGTGGTCCCATCGGATTATGTTCACCTGACCTGTTGGGTATAGGTCTTCGCGTGAGGTCTCAGGCGTCAGGGACAGCGTCCTCGATCAGCTCGGCGACCTCATCGGGCGGGCGCTCCGAGCCAGGCGTGACGCGCGGCTGCGTGAGGTCCAGGAGGTGGTCTTCGAGCGCCTTCCGGCCCTCCGGGCCCAGGAGCAGGCGCAGGAAGCCCACCGCCGCCTCCCGGTTGCGCGCGTCGTCCAGGATCGTGATGGCGTAGACGATGGGCTTTCCTGAGACCCTCTGGGGACGCCCGCCCGGTCCTGCGGGGACCTCAACGCTCGCCCGGGCGTAGTGCTCAGCCAGAGCCGGATCGCTCAGATCGATCTGCGGAGCCAGCTCAACGTATTGCAGGTGGTGCTGGGCCGCCAGAGATCGATAGTGGAAGACATAATCCAGGGAGCCCGACTGGACCATCGGGAAAAGCTGCTCGCAGTGCGGGCGAATGTTCGTCTCCGGGCAGCCCCGGATAAGGCGCTGGTAGAGATCGCCGTCACCGGACCCGTGGTGGATGTCAGCCAGCCTGAAGGTCAACAGCGTCCGGTAGCCGACCGCCGCGATCGACGGGTCGGCATAGCCGTATGCGACATCATCGCGCAGCAGGATCTCAAACCAGTTACCACTGCCGATCTGGGTATGGTATCGGCTTGCGTCCCCGTAGAGCAGCACAATGCGATTGCGGGCGAAGGTCGCCGCCCAGCTCGTGAGGTCGGGTATGAGCATCCGGTCGATCAGGGAGTAGTCCGTGACCGCCACCACGTCGGCCCTCCGGCCCAGGTCGGTCACCTTCCGGCACGCCATCTCGCTGCTGCCGGACTCCCGCACGACGTCCAGCCCCGGTTCGCGGCGCTCCAGGACGGCCTCCAGGGCGCTGAAGGGGCGCGTCAGGTCCTCTGCGTGGAAGACGACCAGCTCTCCGGCGGAGGCGCCGGGGTTCGTCGTGCAGCCTGGCCCGCCAAGCGCTGCCGCGACGCCCAGTGCTGTGGCCGTCGCCAGCGCCAGCCGCACCAGGGCTGCCGGTCGTGTAGGCTTCACTTTGTGCTCCCCTCACTTGTGTGGTGGTCGCGCACGCTGGCGACCACCTCCAGCATCCGATCGATGGCACGTGCAGCCCCCCGTGCAGTATCCGCGTCCACGATGACGACCTCGCGCATGTCCTCCAGGGCGTCATGGACCTCGCGCAGGCCCACACGCTTCATGGTCGCGCAGACCATCTGCGGGGCGGCGTGCAAGGTGGCCCGCGGCTGCTCCCGCCTCAGGCGGTGCACGAGACCGCACTCGCTCACCACCAGCATCTCGCAGTCCTCTTGGCGGCGGACGAACTGCACCATTGCGTCACCGCCGCCCACGAAGTCCGCCCGCGCCAGCACCTCCGGCGAACAGTGAGGGTGTACAAGTATCAGTAGGTCGGGATGTCTGCGGGTCGCCGCCTCCAGCACCTCCAGCGTCATCACTCGATGCGGGGGGCAGTGGCCCTCGGCGGCGATGATCTCCACCTCCGAAAGCTGGCTCTGCACCCACGCGGCGAGGTTGCGATCCGGCACCATGACGACCTCATCGAAGGTCAGCGAGCCCACCACGGCCAGGGCGTTGTCGGGCGTGCAGCAGATGTCGGCCTCCGCGATGATGTCCGGACCGGTCTTCGCGCAGGCCACCACTGCAGCGCGAGGATGCGCCGATCGCAGCTCGCGGACGTCCTCAACCGAGACCATCCGGCGCATGGGACAGTGGGCGTCCGGCGCCGGGTTGAGCACGGTCGCATCCGGACGCAGGCAGGCCACAAGCTCCGCCATGAACGAGACTCCGCAGGAGACGATGGTGCCGGCCTTCGCATCCAGCGCCGCCCGCATCAGATGCCCGATGCCGCCGCACTCATCGGCGATGTCCTGGACCTCCGGGAGCTGCGCGTTGTGTGCCAGGATGACCGCGCCCCGCTGGCGGCGCAGCGCATTGATCTCGTCTGTGAGTCGCCCTCGCTCCTCCGCATCAAGGCGACCGGCCTCAACGGGGCCCGCCAGCGCCGGGTTCAGCGGACGGCGCCCGCGCGCCCTCGGGGCGCCCCGCAGCTTTTTCACAGTCTCGACCACCGCCTCCGCGGCCTGCCGGACCTGCAAGGCGGTGTTTTGGCGCCCCAGGCTGAGCCGCAGTGAGGCCCCGGCGAGTGCGTCCGACAGCCCGATAGCCCGAAGGACCCGGGAGGGCTCACCGGAGCCGCTGGAGCACGCCGCCCCCGTGGAGGCGCAGATGCCGCGCTGGTCGAGGGCCATGACCAAGACGTCGCCGGAGACACCCTCGAAGCAGAAGCTGGCGATGTGGGGCAGCCGCCGTGTACGGTGCCCGGTCAGCCGGGCGCCCGCGATGCCGCCGAGCACCTGCTCGATGAGCTCGTCGCGGAGGCGGGCCATCGTCTGGCTCGCAGACAGCAGCTCGGGGAGCAGCCGAGCCGCCGCCCCGAGAGCAACGATGCTGGCCACCGCCTCCGTCCCGGGCCACAGGCCCTGCTCCTGGCCGCCGCCGGTCAGAACCGGCTGCAGCACCGAGCGATCTCTGACGTAGAGGGCGCCCACTCCCTTGGGCGCGTTGATCTTGTGGCCCGAGAGGCTCAGCAGATCCACCGGCGGGTCACTCACATCCACGGGGACATGGCCCACGGCCTGCACCGCATCGCAGTGGAAGAGTACGCCGCGCTCCCCGCACAGGGCGGCGAGCTCGCGGACGGGCTGCAGGGAGCCGATCTCGTTGTTCCCGTACATGATCGACACCAGCGCCGTGTCCGGGCGCAGCGCGCCATGCAGCGTCTCCGGCTCGACCTGCCCCTGAGGCGTGACCGGAAGCACCGTCGTGCGCCACGCCGCCCGCTCCAGTGCCCTCACGGTCCCGTCGACGCTGGAGTGCTCGATGGCACTTGTGACCAGGTGTCGCCGGTCGTCCGAGGGCACGCCGAGCGTGCCTCGGATGGCAAGATTGTTGGCGGCGGTGCCGGAGGTGGTGAAGATGATCTGCGACGGCTCGGCACCGATCGCCGCGGCCACCGCCGCTCGGGCCTCTTCCACGGCTCTTCGCGCCGCCCTCCCGGCGGCGTGCGAGCTGCTGGGATTGCCGAAAGCCCGCCGCAGATACGGCAGCATGGCCTCCAGAACCCGCTCGTCCACAGGCGTGGTTGCGGCGTTGTCGAGGTAGATCATGACCCCATCTCTCCGCGCTCCGGCCGCGAGGCGCCGCGCCACGGCCCAGCTACACTGCCCTCAGCGCCGCCAGGCGCTGGTTGGGCTCGATGGTTTGCCCCTCGGTGACCAGGATCTCTTCAAGCACCCCGTCGGACGGGCTCTCGATGACGAAGACCGCCTTGGCCGACTCCACCTCCGCCAGCTCCTGGCCCTCCTCGACAGCGTCGCCCTCATCGACGTACCAGAACAGGAGCATGGGCTGGCAGCCCGACCGGTCCGAGAAGTCCTCCGCGCACACGTAGACCCTTTCGCCCTCGACCACCGCTCGGCCGTGCCCGAAGGCGCTGCCGCCCGGGCCGGCGGCGCCCGTGGGCTGCTCTCCGCCCAGGGCCTCGGCGACCGTGGCGGCGACGTCCTGCTTGTTGGGCAGCCTGCCGACGGCCACCAACTGGCCCTCTACGGCCATGCTCGGCGGCATGATGACGCCCAGCTCTGCCGGCGCCTCATCCACGGGCGTGAGAACGATCTCGACCCGCCCCGGGAACGAGGCCGCCACCTCCCGCGCCATCTCCTCCATGCGCTCGCACTTCGCACAGCGCCTCGGTGCGTGGTAGATGCTGATGGTGACCGCCATGCCGCTCGCCCCTCGCTGCATCAAGATCCCGCTGATGCATCCTTTTCGCCGATCCCCTCGCAGGGCGCGAAATCCCACCGCGACAGGATCCGCTGCGGCTCATCGGTGGTGACGAACTCCGCGAACTCCCGCGCCAGCTCCGGATCGGACGCGTTCCTGAGGATACCGATCTGACAGAGGAGGCGGTCGTAGTACTTGTGCGGCACCTCAAGCGCGATCTCCGTTCCCGGGACGCCCTCTGCGGGCTCCTCGCCCATCTCCGCCTCCTTGGTGGCGCAGGTGAGCAGCATCACCGCCGCATCGGCCTTCCCCTCAGAGACGAAGCCCTTGAGCATGGCCGGTTTGTCGGGGCGGACCAACCGGTCGTGGATTCTCTCCCACAGTCCCGCGCGGCGCAGGGCCATCTCCGCGAAGTGCCCCGGTGTGGACTTGCTCGCGGCCACCGCCACTGTCTCCACGCCGTCGGCGGCCAGGTCCTCGAACTTGTTGATGCCCTTGGGATTGCCCTCGGGAACGAGCACCACCAGGCGATCCTCCGCGAAGTCCATGGGCGCCTCCAGCAGCAGCCCCTCCTCATGTAGCTTCCCCAGCGCCACGCTGCCCACGCTCATGAACATGTCGGCGCTGGTCCGGCCGTCGCGAAGGCGCTCGGCCATGGTCACGATGTTGCCGATCTCCTGGTGCAGGGTCACCTCAGGGTGAGCGTGCTCGAACCTCTCCTTCATCTCCCCGTACGGCCCCGCCACGCCGCATGCCACGGCAACATGCAGATCCCGCTGCCGCGCCTCTTCTACAGGCTCATCGAGAGTGGCCGGGCCGATGTCCTCTCCCACGTTGCGCGCGCATCCCACGGCCGCTACCACGGCGGCGATGATGGCCAATGCCATCAGGACTGGAGCCACGTTCAGCCCTTTCATGACGTCTCCTCCCAACAGCCGACCGTGTGTGCGACTGATGCCGTCCGCCCCGTTTGGGGCCCCACAGCGCCTGTTCCCCGGCGCACCAGCTCTTTGGCACCATCCGCTCTCGCCTCATTGATAGATAACATTGAACCAGTTCCGACGAGTTCCCGCGGCCAGAAAAGGGCTCCCTGGGCCATGCTCGATCTTCATTTCGACAACGTCCGCACCCAATCCTGGGCAATCTGCCTCTGTGGGAACTCCTGGACGCCTGGGGATCGTTTGTAAGTTCACGCAAAACGCTGGATGAGAGCGGCCGCCGGCGGCCTCGACTGCCGTGATGGGCGGTCGGGCCCCGGTCGCAACACAGGACGGGAAGGAGCGAGAGAGCCACGGGCGCCGCCGAGACGGTTGCCGAGGTCGTCGATGTCTTCCAGTGCTGCCTCTTCACGTGGGAGGCGATGGTGACGGTCCTGCCCGCGTTCCTGCTGGCTGGCGCCGTGGCCGCCTTCGTCCCGCCGGCGGTCATCCTCAGGTACCTCGGCGCCGGTGCGCGCAAGTCCGTCTCCTACTCGGTCGCCGCCATCTCCGGGACCGTGCTGTCGCTGTGCTCGTGCAACGTCGTGCCGCTGTTCGTCAGCATCTACCGGACGGGGGCCGGCATCGGCCCCGCCAGCACCTTCCTCTACGCCGGGCCGGCGATCAACCTCGTCTCCCTGGTGCTGGTCTTCAAGGCCATCGGCTGGCAGATCGGCCTCTGGCGTGCGATCCTCGTGCCGGTGGTGGGCGTGGTCAGTGGCCTGACCATGGCCGTGCTGTTCGGGCGGGACGACCGGCGGGCGGAGCTGGCTGAGGGGCCGGCGACGAACGTGGGCGTGGTCGGGCCGAAGACATGGCTGCTGTTCGGCCTGCTCACCGCCATGGTGGTCTTTGGCGCCGTGGAGACGGGGGTGGGGTGGAAGGTGGCGGGGATGGCGGGCATCTCCGCGGGTGTGGCCGCGCTGATGGCCCGGGGCTTCACGTCCGAGGACGCCCGCCGGTGGTGGTCGGAAACCTGGGATCTGCTCAAGACCGTCATCCCCGTGCTGATCCCCGCCGTCATCGCCATCGGCCTGGTGACGATGTACGTGGACATCAAGTGGATCTACCGCAATGTGGGGGACAACTCCCTGGGCGCGGTGGTGTTCGCGGATCTCTTCGGAGAGCTGATGTACTTCCCCGTCCTGTCCGAGGTGGTGTTCGCGAAGGCCATGATGAAGCTGGGGCTGGCGACCGGCCCGGCCATGGCGATCCTACTGACCGGCACCGGCGCCAGCCTGCCGGGAGCGGTGATCATCGCCCGCTGTGTCGGATGGCGGAAGGCGGCGGCCTTCATCGCCTGCGAGATCGTCTTCACCACCGGCGCCGCCTGGCTGTTCGCCAGTGAGATCGGCGAGTACATCTGCGAGTGCATGATGAACCTGTAGGATGGTGAGGCGCAATGCGCGCGAGATCGGCACTGGACCTCCTCTTTCCGCTCTTCCTCAGCCTCGTGGCGCTCTCGGCTGGCTGCCGGCAGAGCACCGACTGCGGTGGGGCGGCGCCTTCGGCTGCGGCCACGCCGCCCGTGACCCGCACGATCAGGATCATGGTGCCGTGTGGCATGGTCCTGCCCGTGAGGGCCGTCACTGACGAGTTCGAACGAGAGCACGAGGGTGTCGCCGTCGAGATGGTTCTGGACAATGCCGTGGTGCTGGCCAAGCGTATCCGCGACAGGGGCGAGGCGGCGGACGCCTTCATCTCGCCGGGCGAGCAGCAGATGCGGTTGCTGGAGGACGCCGGCCTGGTCCAGCCGGGCTCCAAGCGATCCTTCGCTCGCCTCACGCTCGTCTGCGCGGTGCCGGCGGGCAACCCGGCCGGGATCGAGACCCCCGACGACCTCCTCAAGGCCGAGACCATCTCCTGCCCCGATCCCTCGCTCAACTCCGCGGGCCTCTACGCACAGCGCGCGCTGACGGCGCTCGGGCTCTGGGAGAGGCTGCAGCCGAGCATGATCCTGACCGACCATGCCATCGAGTCGCATCAGATGGTGGCGAAGGACCAGGCGCAGGCGGGCCTGATGTACCTGCGCTGCCCGTTGCAGACCAGCGAGGACAAGATCCCGCAGAATGCCGTGGAGATCGCCTTCGAGCTTCCCAGAGACACCTATGCGCCCGCCGAGGCGGTGGTCGCGGTGCTTCAAGACGCCGCGGAACCGGAGCTCGCGGCGGAGCTGGTGGCCTTCATGGTCTCCGACAGGGGCCTGACCTTGCTCAAGGAGAACGGGCTGGAGCCTGTTGATGCCTCCGGCGCGGAGGACGCGGCGGTTACGGTGGTCGCGTTCTACCCCGACAACGAGGGACACCGGCACATCAGGCAGCTCCTGGACCGCCTCGAGCGGAAGCACCGGGGCGCTGTCGCCACTGAGTTTGTGGACTTCCAGACCGACGAGGGCTTCAGACGCTGGCAGGAGGCGGGCCTGACCTGCGGGGCGGTTCTGGTCAATGGCCAGCGGAACGTCACCATCAGCGAGAACGGTGAGACACGCCAGGTGAGCTTCATCATGGGGCCGGGGACCTTCTGGGATGAGGAGGACCTGCTTGCCGCAGTCGAAGCGGCGGTGCAGACGGAGGAGAGTGCCATGGAGACGGAGACCTTCCGCCTGACGATCGAGGGGATGACCTGCGAGAAGTGCGTTGCCACAGTCACCGATGCACTGGAAGGCGTGCACGGCGTTGTCAGGGCGGATGTGGACCTCGATGCCGGCACCGCACGAGTGACGGCAAGAAGGGGAGACGTCACCGCGGAGCAGCTCGCGGCCGCCGTCGAGCGGACCGATTACTCCGCCACCGCCGCGGAGCGATGAACCGCTTGGCCCGAGCGGGTCGGCGCTGGGAGTGTCGGGCCGCAGCACGACAGGCCAGCGCGGCGACTGGGGGATGCGCCGACGCGCCCGAGGCCGGGGCATCGCCACACAGCTGAGTGCAACGACCTGATCGGTATCATCGTCTCGAAGCTCTGACTGGCACGAGCCGGGAATGCTCCCCACTTCGCGCTCCCTGGCGGCCGAGTGCGCTGTGCCGGCGATCTGGCGAATCCGGCTGCTGCACACCCCCGTCCTCGAAGGGTCTTCAGTCGCCGTTGCGTACCGGCGCGAGTTGTGGCATAATGCCGTGGTGGGTCACCGCCCCCACGATGCGGGGTCCGGACTGGGGACTCATTGAGGTGAGTGGATGGTCCACGACGAGCGGCCCGCCATACTGGCACTGGCGGACGGCACGGTCTTTCACGGCCATAACTTCGGCGCTGAGGGCGAGGCGAGCGGGGAGGTCTGCTTCAACACCGGCATGGTCGGGTATCAGGAGGTCCTCACCGACCCGTCCTACCGTGGCCAGATCGTCACGATGACCTACCCCGAGATCGGCAACTACGGCATCAATCCCGAGGACATGGAGTCCTGGCGGCCGTGGGTGGAGGGCTTCATCGTCCGGGAGTACAACGAGCAGCCTTCCAACTGGCGCGCCGACCGCAGCCTGGGCGAGTTCCTGACCTCCAACGGTATTGTGGGCATCAGCGACATCGACACCCGGAAGCTGGCCTCCCACCTGCGCGACAACGGCTGGCAGATGGGCATCATCTCCACCGAGGACCTGGATGAGGCCTCCCTGGTCGAGCGAGCCGCGCAGTTGCCCCCGCTCTCCGGCCGGGACCTGGTCAAGGAGGTCATCCACGATAGCCCCCGCCGCTGGGGCCCCAAGGGCTACATTCAGGAGCAGGGCAGCGACTTCCCGCGAGCCTACATGCCCTACGGAGGGACCGCCATATCGCCCGTGGGGTACCTTGAGGCCGACGAGATGTGGTTCGGCTTCCGCGTGGTGGTCATCGACTGCGGCGTGAAGCAGAACATCCTCCGCCACCTCGTCCAGCGCCGCTGCGAGGTCATCGTCACGCCCGCCACCACCTCCGCCGAGCGCATCATGCAGTGGGAGCCCGATGGCGTGGTGGTCTCCAACGGCCCCGGCGATCCGGCCGCGCTGGACTACGTGATCGAGGTGGTCGAGCGACTCCTCCGGACCGAGGTCCCCATCCTCGGGATCTGCCTGGGCCAGCAGCTTCTGGGACACGCCTTCGGGGGCACCACCTACAAGCTCAAGTACGGCCACCGGGGCTGCAACCATCCCGTGAAGCGCCTGGCGACGGGCGAGGTGGAGATCACCACCCAGAACCACGGCTACTGCGTGGACCCCGAGAGCCTGCCAGACGAGGTCGAGATCACGCACATCAACCTCAATGACCAGT